>NZ_JBOHGB010000078.1:0-31712 GCF_050699935.1 Actinophytocola sp. | reverse complement strand
GCCGAGGCCGGCGCCGGCGCCCCGGCGGCCGCCAGCACGCCCGCCCGCTCGTGCACCCACGCCGCGCAACCGGCCGCGAGCCACGGGTCCAGCTCGGTCGCGAGCGCCGCCCCTATCAGACCGGAGAGCACGTCGCCGGAGCCCGCCGTCGCGAGCCACGCGGACGCCGCCGGGTTGACCAGCACCCGGCCGGCCGGGTCGGCGATCACCGTCGAGTGGCCCTTGAGCAGCACCACGCAGTCCAGCCGGCGGGCCAGCGCGCGGGCGGCCGCGGGCCGGTCGTCGCCGAGCTCGATGCCCAGCGGCTCGGCGATCCGGGCGAACTCGCGGTCGTGCGGGGTCAGCACCACGGCCGCGTCCGGCTCGCGGCGGTCCCACAGGGACGGGTCGGTGGCGAGCAGCGTGATCCCGTCCGCGTCCACGCAGGTCGGCACACCGTCGGCGAGGACATCGGCCAGCACGTCCCGGCCGGCCTGCCCGGTGCCCAGCCCCGGGCCCACGATCCACGCCTGCACCCGGCCCGCGTCCTCCACCGCGCCGGTCGCCACCACCTCCGGCCAGCGGGTCCGGACCTCGTCGGCCGCCCAGCCGGCATAGCGGACCATCCCGGAGGTCGCCAGCACGGCCGCACCGGTCGCCAGCACGGCCGCGCCCGGGTAGGTCGCCGAGCCGGCCGCCACGCCGGTCACGCCCTGGCTGTACTTGTCGTCGTCCGGCCGGGGGATCCGCCACGCCCGGCCCACCTCGGCCGGCTCCAGGACGGAGAACGCGGGATCGTCGAGCCACGGGCCGAGCCCGATGTCCACCAGGTGCACCACACCGGACCGGACCGCGCCCTCGGACAGCACGTGCACGGGCTTACGCGCGCCGAATGTCACGGTCGCGTCCGCGGACACCGCCGGCCCGTGCGTGGCGCCGGTGTCCGGGTCGACGCCGCTCGGCAGGTCGACCGCCAGCACCGGCGCGTCGACCGCCCCCACCAGGGTCGCCGCGGTCGGGCGCAGCGGGCCGCGTGCGGACAGCCCGACGATCCCGTCCACGACCAGGTCGGCACCGCCGAGCGCGGTGGCCACGGCCGGGGAGAGCGACTCGGCGGTCAGCACCCGCCCGCCGGCCCGGCGCAGCGCCGCGAGGCCGGCCGGGTGCGCCTTGTCCGGCGCGAGCAGCAGCGCGGTCACGGCCACCGAGCGGCGGCGCAGGAAGTAGCCGGCCCACAGCGCGTCGCCGCCGTTGTTGCCCGCGCCGACCAGCAGCACGACCCGTCGCCCGGCGATCCCACCGGTACCCGCCCGCAGCATGGACGCGGCCCGGACCGCCACGCCGAAGGCCGCACGCCGCATGAGCGAGCCCTCCGGGGTCCGCGCGAGGAGCTTGTCCTCGGCGGCCTTGACCTGGCCGGTGGTCCAGACGCCCAGCACGGCGGCTACTCCACCGTCACCGACTTCGCCAGGTTGCGCGGTTTGTCCACGTCGTAGCCGCGGGCGCGGGCGATCTCCGCGGCCAGCACCTGCAGCGGCACGGTCGACACCAGCGGCTGCAGCAGCGTCGGCACGGCCGGCACCTCGACCAGCTCGTCCGCGAACGGCCGCACCGTCTCGTCGCCCTCCTCGGCGATCACGATCGTGCGGGCGCCGCGGGCCTGGATCTCCGAGATGTTCGACAGCAGCTTCGCGTGCAACACCGCCCGCCCCTTCGGCGACGGCATCACCACGACGACCGGCAGCCCGTCCTCGATCAGCGCGATCGGGCCGTGCTTGAGCTCGCCGGCCGCAAAGCCCTCGGCGTGCATGTACGCGAGCTCCTTGAGCTTCAGCGCGCCCTCCAGCGCCACCGGGTAGCCGACGTGCCGGCCGAGGAACAGCACGGCCTTCGCGTCCGCGAGCGACCGGCCGAGCGAGCGCACCTTCTCCACGGTGCCGAGCACCCGGGCCACCGCGTCCGGCATGGCGGCGAGCTCGGTGAACTCCCGGCCGACCTCGTCGGGGTACTTGGTGCCGCGAGCCTGCGCGAGCGCCAGGCCGACGAGGTAGTTGGCGGCGATCTGCGCGAGGAACGCCTTGGTCGACGCGACGCCGATCTCGGGGCCGGCGTGGGTGTAGAGCACCGCGTCGGACTCGCGTGGGATCTGCGCGCCGTTGGTGTTGCAGACCGCCAGCACGCGGGCCTTCTGCTCGCGCGCGTGCCGCACGGCCTCGAGGGTGTCCGCGGTCTCGCCGGACTGGGACACGGCGACGACGAGCGTGTCGCGGTCGAGCACCGGGTCGCGGTAGCGGAACTCCGAGGCCAGCTCGACCTCCACGGGCAGCCGGCACCAGTGCTCGATGGCGTACTTCGCGACCAGGCCGGAGTGGTAGGCCGAGCCACACGCGACCACGAAGACCTTGTCCACGTCGCGCAGGTCCTGGTCGGACAGCCGCTGCTCGTCGAGGACGACCCGGCCGTTCGCGAAGTGCCCGCGCAGCGTGTCGGCGAGGGCGGCCGGCTGCTCCTCGATCTCCTTGAGCATGAAGTACTCGTAGCCGCCCTTCTCGGCGGCCGAGAGGTCCCAGTCCACGTGGAACGGGTGCGTCCGTGCGTCCACGCCGTGGTAGTCGGTCACGTGGTAGCCGTCGCGGGTGATCGTGACGACCTGGTCCTGGCCGAGCTCGACGGCGTCGCGGGTGTGCTCGATGAACGCCGCCACGTCGGACGCGACGAACGTCTCGCCCGTCCCGATGCCGACCACGAGCGGCGAGGACCGGCGCGCGGCGACGATCATGTCCGGCTGGTCGACGTGCGTGATGACCAGGGTGAACGCGCCCTCCAGTCGGCGGCAGACCGCACGCACGCTGGCCTGCAGGTCACCAGCGGTCTCGCCGCCGTCGTACGCGCGCGCGACGAGGTGCGCGACCGTCTCGGTGTCGGTGTCGCTCGCGAACTCGACGCCGTCGGCCTCCAGCTCGTGGCGCAGCGACGCGAAGTTCTCGATGATCCCGTTGTGAACCACGGCGACCCGCTCGGTGGCGTCCCGATGCGGGTGCGAGTTCCGGTCGACGGGCGCGCCGTGCGTCGCCCAGCGGGTGTGGCCCATGCCCGCGGTGCCGGCGAAGGAGCCGCGGCCGACCTCGGTCAACCGGTCCTCGAGGTTGGCCAGCCGACCGGCCTTGCGCTCCACGGCCAGGCCCTTCTCGGCCAGCACGGCCACGCCGGCCGAGTCGTATCCGCGGTACTCGAGCCGTCGCAACCCGTCAAGGACCACGTCGAGCGCCGGACGATGGCCTACGTATCCCACGATTCCGCACACCCAAGAGAGGGTAACGAGGATGCCCGCGGGCGTCGGTAGGGCCGTCGGACCTCGATCTCGATAGGGTCATCGACCATGGCGAACAAGGCGAAGCACCTCGCTGAGGAGCTGTCCCGCAAGGGGCCGCACCGGGTGCTGCGCGGGGACCTGGCACTCGTCGGCCTGCCGGGGGTGGTGTTCACCCCGATGGCCGGGCTCGGGCTGGCGGCCATCGCGTTCGGACACGGGTGGCTGCAGCCGCCGCAGCGCTACCACGGGCTGCTGCGTCACCTGGCGTCCTGGGGGTTCGTGGTGGCCGCGCCGGCGACCCAGCGCGGGCCGCTCGCGTCGCACCGGCTGTTCGCCGCGGACCTGAGCACGGTGCTGGACGTGTGCGTCGGCGTGCGGCTCGGGAACGGCGAGATCAGCGTCGACGAGGGTCGGCTCGGGCTCGCCGGACATTCGGTCGGCGGCGGGTGCGCGGTGCTCGCGGCCGCGTCGGACCCGCGAGTGCGGGCCGTGGCCACGCTGGCCGCGACCCAGACGAAGCCGTTCTCCACGGACGCGGCGAGCAGGTGCCGAATGCCGTCGCTGCACCTGGCGGCGGGGCAGGACCTGGTCGCGCCGGCCGTGGGGCACGCCGGGCTGATCGCGTCGAACTGGGGCGGTGAGGCACAGCTGCGGCTGCTGCGGAAGGCGAACCACCTGGGCTTCACCGAGGGGCGGCACTGGTCGAACCTGGTCCTGCCGGGCAAGGCCGAGCACGGCACGCAGCGGCTGGCGAAGATCCTGCTCACCGCGTTCTTCCTCACGCACCTGACGGGGTCGACGAGGTACCGGCCGCTGCTGGCCGAGGACATCAAGGGCGCGGCCATCGAGCGCGACGAGGACGAACTCGTCCACTGACGCACGGACCCCAACCCGCCCGGAGGCGTCAGCGCTTGGGTGCGGGCTTGGCATTCTCCGCCGGGTCGCGACCAACGACGCCGCCGAAGTTCGCCGCCGGGTCCGGTTCGTCGAACAGCTGGCCCGTCGTGCGCCACTTGCTCTGGCGAGCCTGGTCACCACCCTGGCCGCCGGCGCCCATGCCACCCATCGGCATGCCGCCGATCGCGCCGTGCTGACCCGACGCCGAGCCACCGCCGCCGGCCGGGCCACCACCGGGGCTCGACGCCGCGGTGGCGCGGTCCGCGCCCGTGGTGTCCGGCGAGCCGGCGCCCACCATCACGCCCGGCTGAGGCCCGCCGCCGGCCGACCCGCCGCCCGACGTACCGCCGCCCGACGTACCGGGGGTCTCGGCGCCGCCGAACGAGCCGCCGCCACCAAGACCGCCGCCACCACCACCGACGCCCATGCTCGCCGGCGTCGGCACGTCCGGCAGGGACGAGCTCGGCGTCCCCGGGACGTCCGGCACACCGGGCGTGTCCGGCCCGAAGTCCATGTCATAGGTCTCCGGGGTGCCGTCGTCCACGGTCATCTTCAGCCGGTCGGTCGGCCCGGGCACCTGCTCCAGCGTGATCGCGGCGTCGCCGTCCTGGATGACGGCCTTGCCGTTCTCCGCCTGGATCACGCCCTCCTCCGCCTGCTCACCCGGATCGTCGGTGAAGTCCACCGTGTACTCGCGCGGCTCGCCCTCGCCGTCGTCGACGGTGACCTTGCTCCGGCCCTGGGCGTCCGGCTGGCCGACGGTGATCTTCCGGTCGCCGTCCTGGATGGTCACCTCCTTGGGCACCGCACCCGGCCTGCCCGACAGACCCGGCGTACCGACGCCGCCGGGGCCACTCGAGCCGGGCAGCGGGACGTCCGGCACGCCAGGGGAACCGGGTCCGCCGGGGCTGCCCGGACCACCCGGCCCAGTGCCGCCCGGCAGCCCGCCGGGACCGGCGAACGACGGGGACGTGGTGCCCGACGGGCCGGTACTGGTGCCCGGGGTAGGAACGTCGGGCGGCGCCTGCGGCGTCGGGGTCGAGCCGGGACCGCCCGGACCACCGGGGCTGCCGGGACCGCTCGTCGGTGGGGTGCTTACCGGTGGCATCGAACCCGACGGCGTGGTCGGACTGGACCCACTCGGTGAACCGGCGGACGGCGGCGGAGTGGTCCCCGTCCCCGTGCCAGGGGTACCAGTGCCAGGCGGAGTCGTCGTGCCAGGCGGGGGAGCAGCACCGGCGGCATCGAACTCGTTCTCGTACTCACCGAGATAAGAGTTCAACTCCTCATAATACGAGTCCACCGCCTCCAACGTGTCATCACACGTCTGCTCGAACGTCGCATAAATATACTCATGCAGATCCTGATTGAACGAATCACGAATCCACTTCTTACACTCCCGCTGCACATACTCCTTATTCTCGTCATTCAACCCACAGTCATCATCACGAATCGTATTCTCGATATCCGACCCACACACCGAATCCACCCACGCCGCAACCTCCAAAATCTTATCCCGGTCACCAGCGTCATTCGCCAACTCCACAACCTTCATCGCGATATCCGGCGTCGCACTCCCCATCGTCGGCTGATACAAACCCATCACCGCATCCGCCTTCGCCTTACACTCCGCGAACACGTTCTGCACCAACGTCTCGATCATCCCCGGACTCTCCGACAAATAATCCAACAAATCGGAAACGTTCGGAACGACCTTCTCCGAGAAATACTGAAACGACGAATTCGCCGCCGGCCCCGTCCACGACCGATACAACTTGTTCAACTCCGACTCGGTCGACAAGTTCAACTCCGACAACTGCTGCTGCGCCGTACGCAACCGATCAGCATCATCGAGGAACTTCTTGAAACCGATCCCCATCTGCTCCTCAAAGCGCTGGGTCACATCCTCCATACTGATCTTCCCATGACGCCCCAACGAATCCCCAGGAACCGCGTCGTTCACCGGCAAGAAATTCTCGAACACCTTCAACGCCGGCCGCGCCAACTCGAAGATCTCATCCGACTTCTCCACCGCACTGGTCTGCCCCTGCTGCGGCGCCTCCAGACCATCCAAAGCGGAGCTGTTCTCGTCGATCTCCTCCTGCGTCAGGCCCGCGTTGTAACCGCGCTCCTCCGACTGCGCCTGCGCGTCCTCATAGATGTCATCCAACGACCCCTGGTCGAAGTCCCCACCCCGAGTCGGATACTGGCCGTAGTACTCCCGAACATCGTCCGGCAGATCCTCCTCATCGATGAACGGATAACCCTCGACGTTCTCCTTGACATACGCCGCGAGCAGATGCTCCTTCGTGTCCGCATCCACGAACGGATCGTCCAGCAGCGCCTGGACTTCCTCCCACGACCTGCTCATCGGCTACCCCTAACCTGCGTCACAATCCCCGATCCGCCGAGCAGGCGAACCACCACACAACCGACCATGCCGTCCCGATCCACCGCGGTGGCGACCGCGACCCGGCCCCGGACGTCGAACCCCTCGGCGAGCCCCAACAGCGAGGCGAGCTGGAACGCGCCGGTCGCTCCGCCGGTGTCGCCGACCAGCTCCGCCGGGACGATCACCCGCTCGACCTCCAGTCCCAGCACCTCTGCCACCGCGTCGTGCTCCATCGTCGTCACCGCCGAGTCCGGGCCGGACAGCGCCACCCCCCATACGTCGCGCGGCGCCGTACCGGCCAGAACCCGACGCAGACACCCGACCAGCGCGACTCGTGGCTCCCCCGCCACCGCCAACCGGACGTCCAACGCTACGACCTCCGCTAGCGCCGATCGGTTCCCTTCACCCGATGGTCGCAGGAACAGCATCGCGCATCCCTCGCCCAGCGGCCCGGTGCCGCCGCGGTGGCGTTCCAGCAGCGCGCGGGCTCCGCCGTACTCCTCGGCGGCGCCGGCGAACAGTCCGCTCGCCCGCCCGGTCCGCAGCAACCGGTCCGCGTAGCGCAACGTGGCGATGCCCGACAGCCTGCCCGCGGCGATCGTCGTGTTCGGACCGGTCAGCCCGTGCCAGCTCGCGCACTGCGCGGCGGCGGAGTTCATCAGGGAGAACGGCATCATCGCCGGGTTCACGAAGTACGGCTTGCGGCGGGTCAGCGACTCCGCGGTGAACGCGAACTGGGTCGGCGTGCTGCCGCTGGTCGTGCCGAGCACCACGCCCGTGCGGTCGTCTGGCAGGACCGAGCCCGCCTCGTCCTTCCGCAGCCGGCCGGCCGTGCTGACCGCGAGCGCCGTCGTGCGGTCCATCGAGCTGGTTCCCTTGCGCCCCAACTGGTCCACGATATCGAAGTCCGGCACGATGCGCGCGGCGTCGGGTTCGGGCAACCACGTATCCGAGCGCTCGACGGCCGTCGAGGGCCGTCCCGCCCGCACCCCGGCGGCGAACGCGGCGCGGCCGTAGCCGAACGGCGAGGTCGCCGACCATGCGCAGATCACCGTGGCCATGGCTAGTTCCTGCCGAACAGCACGACGGAGTTGTTGCCGCCGAAGGCGAGCGCGTTGTTCTGCACGACCCGGAGCTCGGCCGGGACCGAGACGTTGGGCACGCAGTCGATGCCGCATTCCGGGTCGGTCTCGGTGTGGTTGATCGTGGGCGGGATGAACCCCTCGGCGATGGCGAGCGCGCAGGCGGCGGCCGACAGCGCGCTCGCGGCGCCCATCGTGTGGCCCAGCATGGACTTCACGGACACCGTGCGTGGCGGGGTGGGTCCGAACACGTCGTGGATCGCTCCGCACTCGGTGATGTCGTTGGCCTTGGTTCCGGTGCCGTGCGCGGAGATCAGGTCGACCTCGTCCGGCGCGACGCCCGCGTCGTCCAGTGCCAGGCGCATGCAGCGGCCGACGGAGTCACGGTCCGGCGCCACCGGATGGCCGGCGTCGCAGTTGAGCCCGTAACCCAGGACCTCGGCGTAGACCCGTGCTCCTCTTCGGACGGCCGAGTCCAGTGGCTCGAGGACGAGCACGGCGGCGCCCTCGCCGGTGAGGATGCCCTGACGGTCCACATCGAACGGCCGGCACGCCCGCGGATCGACCGCTCCGAGCCGGTAGAATCCGGTGAACGTCATGCGGCACAAGGCATCCGCGCCACCACACAGCGCCACGTCCACGTCGCCGGTGGCCACCGCGTCGAACCCGTCGCCGATCGCGTAGTTGCCAGCCGCGCACGCGGTCGCGATCGTCGATACCTCCACAGTGGACAGACCGAGCTCGCGTGCGACGCCGACGGAGAGCAGCGCGGCCGGTACCCGCGCGGCCTCGGCGGCGGTCACCTCGACGCCGCGCACGACCGCCTCGGCGATCCGCTCGCCGCGGTCCAGGCCGCCGTCGGTGGTGCCGATCGACACGAGCGTGCGTGCGTCGGCGGGGTCGAGGCCCGCATCGCGCATGGCCATCGTCGCGGCCGCGACGGCGAGCTGGCCGGCGCGCGGCAGGCGCTCCGGCTGTTCGAGCCAGTCCGCCGGCTCGAAGTCCACGACCTCACAACCGATGCCGTGCGCGAAGCCCGTGGTGTCGAACCCGCCGATCGGGCGGGCGCCGCTGCGTCCGGTACGCAGGCCGCGGGCGAACTCGGTGGCGCCGGTGCCGATGCTCGACACGACCCCGAGTCCGGTGACCGCGACCCGGTTCATCCCTCGCCCAGGGCCGCGCTCAGCACGCCGTAGACGCCGTCGAGGTCGACCAGCTTCTCGAACTCGGCCGGGTCGACCTCGACGTCGAACTCGATCTCGAGGTTGGCCAACAGCTCGATCAGCTTCATCGAGTCGGCGCCGAGGTTTTCGACGAAGTGGTCGGACGGGCTGACCTGGTCCTCGTCGACCTCGAGCACGCGGCACACCACGGCCTTGATCTCGGCGGCCCGCTCGGCGACGACGGCGTGCATCATTGGTTCCGCATCCACGAGGACTGGTTGGAGAAGTCGTCCTCGTCGTCGAGCACCTCACGGTCGCGGGCCGGTGCGGGGCGGCGGACCTGGCGGGCAGGCTGCGGCTCCGGCGCGGGCGGCGGCACCGGCTCCGGCGCCTCGGCCTCCTCGGCCTCGATCGCGCCGATGCCACCGGGACGCGGGTCGGCCTGCGGGCGCGCCGCGGGGCGGAAGGCGAACTCCTCGCGCCGCTCCTCGTCCTCACCGCCGAAGCCCATGATGTAGTTCTTGTCCCGCTCGGTCTTCTCGGTCGCCCATCCACCGGCCTGCCTGCGACGCCGGCCGAGCTCACCGAGGTGCTTGGCGACCTGCTCGGCGACCGGGCCCTGCTTGAGCAGGCTGTCGCGTGCCTTCTCGCGGGCCGTGCGGCCGTTGCGGACACGCAGCGCCCGCCGCTCGGCCATCTCCCGGCGGACCTGGTCCATGCGGGCTCGCGCCTTCGCGGCCTTGTCCAGCGCACTCACGACAGCCACCCGTTTCCTGACTCGCTCGCAGGCTCACTCATTGCCGCGTCCCCTCCATCGTGCTAACGCCCTTCACCAAACGTGCCGCGCAGTTGGGCATCGGCCTCCTCGTCGAACAGGTCACCGGTGGTACGCCACTGACCGCCGGTGCTGCGGTCCTGGTCGCCGGTCATGCCGCCACCGACGCCGCCCATCATCGGCATCCCCATCGCCCCGCCGCCGGAGTGCTCGCCGCCCGGCTGGTGCCCGCCGCCGTTGCCGCCGTCGGCCGCGGTGGCGAGGCCGGCTTCACCGGGGCCGGTCGGCGGCGTCGAGGCGTACTGGCCGTGGTCCGGCGCGCCGAACGCACCCGCCTGACCGGCGGCCCCGTTGTCCGAATGGCTGAAGAACGACCCGCCGTCCGACGGGAGGCTCGCCTGCGCGCTCGTGGCCGCGTAGGACGGCTGGGTGTACTGGCCAGCCGGGTCGCGCTCCACCGGGCTCGCCGATCCCGGCTCGGTGTTTCGGGCCTCCTGCGGCTGGGACTCCAGGTCGTGGATCACGCCGCCGACCTGGTCGTCGAGCTGGCGGTACATCGCCTGGGCCTCCGACGGCTGCCCCTGCTCGCCCTGCTGACCCGGCTGGCCCTGCGACGGGCTTTGCGGGGTGGCCGTGGGGCCGTCCTCGCCGGAGTAGTCCAGGCTGTAGGTGGTCGGCTCGCCGGTACCGTCGTCAACGGTGACCACGACCGTGTCCGCCGAGCCCTCGGGACGCTCGGCCGTGATCGTGAGCCCGCCGTCCTGGATGACGCACCTGCCGTCCTCACCCGGCTGGATCGGCCCCTCCGGCTGGTCAGGTGCCGGCACCCCGCTGCCGGCCGGACCGAAGTCCTGCGGCTGACCGGTCCCGGAGGTGCCCGTGCCCGGGACGCCGGCGGCCGCGGCGCCGGTCGGGGTCGAGCCCTCGCCGAAGTCGAGTGTGTACGCCTTCGGCTCGCCACTACCGTCGTCGACCGTGACCGTGACCTGCCCCTGGCCGTCCGGGCTGGTCACCGAGATCGACCGGTCGCCGTCGTCGATGGTGACCGTCTCCTCCTGGCCGGGGGTCGTTGACGTGGTGCCCGGCGGCACGTCGCCCGGGTCCTGCCCGGTCGGATCCTCGCCGGACGGGTCCTGGCCAGTCGGGTCCTGGCCGGACGGGGTGGTCGGGCTGGGCGTCGGCACGTCGGGTGGTGCTGGAGTGTCCGGTGTGGACGGTGTCGATGGGGTGGACGGCGTCGAAGGAGCCGACGAACTCGTCGGTGGGGTGCTTACCGGTGGCATCGAACCCGACGGCGTGGTCGGACTGGACCCACTCGGTGAACCGGCGGACGGCGGCGGAGTGGTCCCCGTCCCCGTGCCAGGGGTACCAGTGCCAGGCGGAGTCGTCGTGCCAGGCGGGGGAGCAGCACCGGCGGCATCGAACTCGTTCTCGTACTCACCGAGATAAGAGTTCAACTCCTCATAATACGAGTCCACCGCCTCCAACGTGTCATCACACGTCTGCTCGAACGTCGCATAAATATACTCATGCAGATCCTGATTGAACGAATCACGAATCCACTTCTTACACTCCCGCTGCACATACTCCTTATTCTCGTCATTCAACCCACAGTCATCATCACGAATCGTATTCTCGATATCCGACCCACACACCGAATCCACCCACGCCGCAACCTCCAAAATCTTATCCCGGTCACCAGCGTCATTCGCCAACTCCACAACCTTCATCGCGATATCCGGCGTCGCACTCCCCATCGTCGGCTGATACAAACCCATCACCGCATCCGCCTTCGCCTTACACTCCGCGAACACGTTCTGCACCAACGTCTCGATCATCCCCGGACTCTCCGACAAATAATCCAACAAATCGGAAACGTTCGGAACGACCTTCTCCGAGAAATACTGAAACGACGAATTCGCCGCCGGCCCCGTCCACGACCGATACAACTTGTTCAACTCCGACTCGGTCGACAAGTTCAACTCCGACAACTGCTGCTGCGCCGTACGCAACCGATCAGCATCATCGAGGAACTTCTTGAAACCGATCCCCATCTGCTCCTCAAAGCGCTGGGTCACATCCTCCATACTGATCTTCCCATGACGCCCCAACGAATCCCCAGGAACCGCGTCGTTCACCGGCAAGAAATTCTCGAACACCTTCAACGCCGGCCGCGCCAACTCGAAGATCTCATCCGACTTCTCCACCGCACTGGTCTGCCCCTGCTGCGGCGCCTCCAGACCATCCAAAGCGGAGCTGTTCTCGTCGATCTCCTCCTGCGTCAGGCCCGCGTTGTAACCGCGCTCCTCCGACTGCGCCTGCGCGTCCTCATAGATGTCATCCAACGACCCCTGGTCGAAGTCCCCACCCCGAGTCGGATACTGGCCGTAGTACTCCCGAACATCGTCCGGCAGATCCTCCTCATCGATGAACGGATAACCCTCGACGTTCTCCTTGACATACGCCGCGAGCAGATGCTCCTTCGTGTCCGCATCCACGAACGGATCGTCCAGCAGCGCCTGGACTTCCTCCCACGACCTGCTCACTGCCCAGCCTGCGGTGCGGTGACCGTGTTGGCGGCGCCCGTCTCGGTGGTCGAGTAGGCCTGGCCGGCGCCACCGATCTGACCGGCGAAGGCCACGAGGTTGTCACACATCGCCGTCGCGCCCTGGCCGAGCTGCTCGATGGCGGATGCGTAGTCCGCCTGCCACTGGGTGTGCTTGGTGCCGAACTCTGCGTCGGTGAGCTCGGTGGGCTGGGTGTCCTCGACCTCGCCCTTGGCGTCCTCGGCGGCGTTGTTGATGTTGCGCCCGGCGCCGGACATCTGGCCGGTGTCCGTGGTGTAGCCGTCTGGCGGCGCGACCCCACCGGGGTTGGCTGGCGGCGTGTTCATGACCGGTGTCCCCCTTTGCTACTCGACCTGCGTGACGCCCGATTCGACGCGCGACGCCGACGGCGGGTGCCGTCACAGCTGCACAAGAATGTACCTATTCGCAGGTGGAGCCGTGTGGCAGCCAGAAATTTGCTTCCTCAAATGGTGGACCGCCGGATGACTCACCGCAACCAGGTGCGGCCGGACAGGTCCTCGTCGTTCTCGGCCGAGGGCCACGTGGGCTCGACCGGTGCACGCCGCTCGGCCGACGGCCTCGGCTCGGGTCTCGGCTCGCGGTCCTCCGGCGCGCCGAGCACGAGTGTCCGGCGCGTGGGTGGACCGGCCTGCCCGGACGGCTCGTCAACCCGACCACTCGCGGCCGTGGGTAACTGTCCTTTCGCGGCAGCAGGCTCCGGCTCCGCCGCTCGCCTGGCCGCACGGAGCTCCTCGGCGCCCAGCATGAGCGTCGTGGGCGTGGTGGCACGACGTGCCGGTTGCTCGGGCTCGGCCCGCTTGTCCTGTGCCTGCTGTTCCCTCGCCTGCTTGACCAGCTCGTCCAGGGCCTGCTTCTCGCGCTCCCGGCGCTCGAGCATCTCCCGGACCTGCTCGTCGATCTCCTCCGAGCGGTGTGCGCACTCACCGAGGGCACGCAGGCCGCTCGCCGTGATGGCGTCCAGCCGTGCCTGTGTGGTGGCGTGGTCGATTTCGTACAGCGACATCGCGCGTCACGCGCCCTCGAGATCGTCCTCGCCGAGTACGCCGTGCATGCTGTACACCGGGTCGCCGTTGTCGAACAGGTCGCCGTGGACGCTCCAGCCCGTGCCTGCCCGGCCACCCTCGACGACGCCCGCACCGGCGCCCGCCATCATCGGCATGGCGCCGCCACCCGCCGCTCCGGCCGGCTCGCCCTCGCCGGCACTGGCCAGTTCGGCCTCGCCGGTGGACTGGTCGGGCACCAGCACGCCGGACAACGCTCCATGCGGGTCACCGGTCACGGCCTGAGTCCTGGTGAGCTGCTCCTTCTGGGGAGCGGGTTCCCCTTCGGACTTCGGCTCCCCCGAGCCACCGGGCTCGGCCACCTCGTCGGTGGGCTCCCCCTGGGCCCGGTCCGGTTCCTCGGCGCGGGGCTCGGTGGCCTCGTCGAAGTCGAGCGTGTACGTGGTCGGCACGTTGACGCCGTCGTCGACCTCGAGCTTGATCGTGCCGGGGTCGAAGAGGGGCCGCTCCGCCGTGATCACGAGGGAGCCGTCCCTGATGACGCACTGGCCGTTCGTCCCGGCGGGCACGCGCTCGGCACCGGACTCGGCCGCCCCGCCGGCCGCGGGCGCGTCCGTCCCGCCGCCCGGCGGCGCCATCCCGCTGGCCGCGTCGAAGTCGAGGTCGTAGCTCGTGGCCTTCCCGTCCCCGCCCACGACAGTGACCTTGACGTGGCCCGCACCGTCCGGACTCGTCACCGAGATCGTCCGGTCGCCGTCCTTGATCGTCACCGAGTCCCCGCTCGACACCACGACAGCGGCCGCACCGGGGGGCTCCGGCGCCTCGGCGGCCGCCAGCGGCTCGGCCGCCGGATTGGGCGATGGCGGCGGCCTGACGGCGTCGCCATCACCGGACCCGCCGGAATCGTCACCGCCCGAGGCGCGGCCGCCGCCCGGATCGCCGTCGCCCTCACCGGTATCGGCTTGCCCGGGCCCACCCGAGCCGTCGACGGAGCCCGTGCCACCGGGCACGGACAGGTGCGAGAAGACGCTGGCCTCGGCCAGGATCCGGAGGTTGTTCAGCGACTCGTCGTAGGCCTTGCCCACGAAACCGTGCAGCTCGTCCGCCTCCGCGCAGTACGCGTTGATCTTGCCGTGGATCGCCTCGCGCTCGTTCGTGGCGCCGTCCACCACGTAGCGGTACTGGCCCGTGACGACCGCGAGATCGTCGGTGCAGTCCCACTTCTCCAACTGCTCGTTGAACAGCTGGTTGGTGGTCAGCCGGCCGTCGATCATCGCGACCAGCTCGTCGTCGTCGTAGTGGCAGCCGGTGGTGTGCCAGGACGTGCAACGCTCGGCCAGGTACTCGCCGCTGTCCTTGGACATGCGCCACCAGTCGCCGGGCTTGGACAGCTTGTCCTTCGCCCAGTTGAAGTGGTCGTTCAGGCAGTGGTCGCGGTAGTTCTGGTATCCGGAGCGGATGGCCGACAGCGCGGTCTCGAGCCCGGCCGCGGTGGTCTCGACGGCCGCCTTGTAGTCGTTCAGTGTCTTCTCGAGCTTCTCGATGTTGGACCGGAAGGCGTCGTACGACTCGCCCTTCCAGTCCTGCGCCAGCCGCGCCTTGCCGTCCCTGACCACGACGGAGATGTTCTCGACCGCGGCGGCAAGCCCCTTGAGCTTCGCGACGTCCTTCGCGAGCTTGCCGAATGCCAGGCCACCCAGCCGGCTGTGCCGCTCGAGCGCGGACGTCGCGAGCCCGAGGTCGAGCTTCTCGTCGTAAGCCGGGATCGTGTTCTCGACGGCCGTGTTGATCGGCTCCGCGCCGATGATGTCCCTCGAGTGCTCGTCCCCACTGATGGCCAGGTCCGCGTTGTCGACGAACGGGACCGCGTCCGGACGCTGGAACGTCATCGCGAGCTCCCGAGCCGGGCATCGATCGCCTCGATGTTCCCCAACCCGGAGGACTCGGCCGAGATGATCACGTCGGTGCCTTCGTTCAGCTGACCGCTGACGTCGGTGAGGTGCTTCGCCAGGTTGGCGAGGTCGGCCGCGATCGCCGCCATGTACTCGTCGTACTTCGCGCCCTGGTCGTCCTTCCAGGCGTTGCCGAAGTCGGCCGCCTTCGCGTCCGTAGCACCGATCTTCTGCTGGATCTTCCCGAGCTGACTCGCCGCCTCCGCGATGATCCCGGCGTACTCCCGGACGGCCTCCGGGTCGTACTCCAACCCGCCTCCCATGGCGTCTCCCCCTCAGCTCGAGTCGAACGCAGACACGGATCGTACGCCTGCGCACACTGTTAGCAACATGCGGCTCGGGCGTTCCGGGCAGCGGCGAACCGGTGGATTCCGCTCTCCAAAGGTGGACCGTTTACCCTGGTCAGCCCACGGAGGAGACTACGCCTACCAGGCGCTGCGCGGCGGCCTCGGCCAGCTCGTGCGAGGGTGCCTCCACCATGACGCGGACCAGCTGCTCGGTGCCCGACGGGCGGAGCAGCACGCGACCGGAGTCGCCCAGCTCGGTCTCCACCGCGGCCACCGCCGAGGCCACCGAGTCGGACTTGGCCACGGCCGCCTTGTCGGCCACCTTCACGTTCACCAGCACCTGCGGGAGTCGGGTCATCACGCCGGCGAGGTCGGCGAGCGGGCTGGCGGTGGCCGCCACGCGCGACATCAGGCGCATCGCGGTCAGCAGCCCGTCGCCGGTGGTGGCGTGCGCCGGGAGCACAACGTGGCCGGACTGCTCGCCACCCAGCGAGAGCCCGGCCGTGCGCAGTTCCTCCAGCACGTAGCGGTCGCCGACGGCCGTGGTGCGCAGCCGGACGTCGTGCTCGCGCATCGCCAGGTGCAGACCCAGGTTGCTCATGACGGTCGCCACCAACGTGTCCTCGGCGAGCTCGCCGGACTCCTTCATCGCCAGGGCGAGCACGGCCATGATCTGGTCGCCGTCGACGACCTCGCCCGCCGCGTCCACCGCGAGGCAGCGGTCGGCGTCGCCGTCGTGGGCGATGCCGAGGTCCGCCCGCTCCGCGAGCACGGCCTCGCGCAGGCGGTCGAGGTGCGTCGACCCGCAGCCGTCGTTGATGTTCTCGCCGTCGGGCAGCGCGTGGATCGCGATCACCTCGGCGCCGGCCTCGCGGTAGGCCTGCGGGGCGGCGGCCCAGGCGGCGCCGTTCGCGCAGTCGACCACCACGCGCAGCCCGTCGAGCCGGTTCGGGACCGCCTTCAACAGGTGCACGAGGTAGCGGTCGAGGGCGTCGCTGATGTCGTAGACGCGGCCAACGCCGGCACCGGTGGGTCGGCCGAACGTCGCGCCGACGGCGGCCTCGATCTCGTCCTCGATGGTGTCCGGCAGCTTCTGCCCGCCGGCCGCGAACAGCTTGACCCCGTTGTCGGGCATGGGGTTGTGCGAGGCGGAGATCATCACGCCGAGGTCGGCGTTGAGCTCGCCGACCATGTGGGCGATGGCCGGCGTCGGCAGCACGCCGACCTGCATGACGTCCGCCCCCGCGGAGGTCAGCCCGGCCGCGACGGCCGCCTGCAGCATCTCCCCGCTCGCCCGCGGATCCCGGCCGACGACCGCGACCGGACGGTGCGAGCTGTCGTGTTCGGCCAACACCCTCGCCGCCGCCGCCGCGACCGACATGGCCAGCTCGGGGCTCAGGTCGCCATTGGCGAGTCCACGAACCCCGTCGGTTCCGAACAGGCGCGCCATCGTGGGAACAACCTCCAAGGACGGGCGAGAAACGTGAACGCCACGCCCGGTGCATCGTCCGCACCGGGCGTGGCGTTCATCGCATGACGGAAAGCGTGACTCGAAACCGGTCAGCGCTTGCTGTACTGAGGCGCCTTCCGGGCCTTCTTCAGGCCGTACTTCTTGCGCTCCTTGACCCGCGGGTCACGGGTGAGGAAGCCGGCCTTCTTCAGCGTCGGCCGGTCCTCGCTGTCGATCTCGATCAGCGCGCGGGCGATCGCGAGACGCAGTGCGCCGGCCTGGCCGGTGATGCCGCCGCCCTTGAGGTTCGCGCGGATGTCGAAGGCCTCGGGCTTGTCGAGGATCACCAGTGGCTCGCGGATGAGCTGCTGGTGCACCTTGTTCGGGAAGTACTCCTCGAGCGACTTGCCGTTCAGCACGAACTTGCCGGTGCCGGCGACCAGCCGCACGCGAACGACGGCCTCCTTGCGCCGGCCGACGGTCTGGGCAGTCTCCCCGGTCACGCGCGGCGTGGCGGGCTTGGCCGCCGGCTCGGCGGCGCTGGTCTCAGGGGTAGTCAATGGTCCTCGCTTCGTCCTGTGCGGGTCGCCTTACCGGCTGACCTTGGCGATCTCGAACGGCTTGGGCTGCTGGGCGGCGTGCGGGTGGTCCGGTCCGGCGTAGACCTTCAGCTTCTTGCCCTGGGCGCGGCCGAGCTTGTTCTTCGGCAGCATGCCCTTGACCACCTTCTCCAGCAGCCGCTCCGGCCGGGTCTCCAGCAGTTCGCCGAAGGACTGCTTGCGCAGGCCGCCGGGGTACCCGCTGTGCCGGTAGGCGAACGCCTGGTCGCGCTTGTTCCCGGTGAGCACGACCTTGTCCGCGTTGACGATGACGACGAAGTCGCCGGTGTCGACGTGCGGCGCGAAAGTGGGCTTGTGCTTACCGCGCAGCAGCGTGGCGACATGCGAGGCAAGCCGGCCGAGCACCACGTCCTCGGCGTCGATGACATGCCAGGTGCGAACCACCTCACCGGGCTTCGGGCTGTACGTGCGCACGGATCTACCTCGTCGTCATTTGCGTCTGGGTGCCTGCGCGGGCCTGCGCGGGCACGTGCCCACGCCGCGCAACAACTCCTAGAAGATACCCGTCGCCGTCGAACAGGGTCAAAGCGGCCCCCGTTCCCGGGTCTCGGCCCGCCCCGGTCGCGAGGCGCTACGGTGCAACCGGCAGCGGGCAAGGTGGCCGGAGGGGTGTCATGGCTCTCGGAGGACCAGGGCGGGTCGCGGCGCTGGCCGCCGCCGTGCTCCTCGTGGCGACCGGCTGCGCGCGACCCACGGCCGGCTCGGCCACCGCCGACGAGGTGGCGGCCGACAAGATCACGGTCGAGGCCGGGATCCGGGCGTTCCAGCACCACTTCGAGAACCTCGGCGACGAGCACGCGAAGGTCTACAACTTCCTCAACTACGGCGACATCCGGCTGACCACCGAGCACGAGTCCTACAAGTACGGCGACCCGCCGATGACGGTCCTGGAGCGCCGGCGCGACGAGGAGTCGGACCCGTCGGCGATCCTGCACCCGCAGGACGATCCGCTGGACTACGTGCGGCTCGACGCGCAGCACGCCGACCTCGCGCCGACGCCGTGGGTGTCGGTGCCGACGATCTACCAGGACGGCTTCCAGACCTGCTTCCTGCTCACGGCCTGGCTCGCGTGCCACCTGGACAACGCGATCGCGCAGACCAAGCTGGACGCGCCGGACCGGCAGCCGGCCCAGGCCCAGCGAACCGAGGACGGCGTCGAGGTGACCACCGGCGCGCTGCTGGGGCTGATGATCGACGAGGGGTTCATCGGGATCCCGCCCGACCAGGAGGCGAAGATCTCGGCGCGGATGCGCGACCAGGTCGTGCCGGTGGTGATCAAGCTGGACGCCGACATGCGGTTCACCGGCTTCGAGATCCGCGGCAAGGTCGCCGACGGCGAGTCGGAGCCGCTCGAGCTGCAGATCGGCTACGAGGTGCTCGGCGTGGCGGAGGAGGACGACTTCCCCGCGAAGCCGTCGCCGAGCGAGCTGACCGCCATCACCGGCGAGGCCGCCGCGGACCGGTTCTGGGAGGCGTTCAACTCCCGCGAGCCCGCCGGCTGAGAGGCCGCGAAAGGTTCGACCTGTTCGACTGGTCCGAACCACGAAGCCGCAGGTCCAGACCTTCGTGTAGCACACGCGCCGGGGTGTCTACTGTGGATTGGTCACGTCCGGCACGCACGCACAGCTATGGGGCCCGGGAGTGTTTCCCGGGCCCCACGGCAGATCCTGCGTCAGCTCACCAGCGCGCGGCGTTCGCCCGCTCGCCGTCGCGGTAGTCCTCGGCCGCACGGCCCACGGCGGTGCCGATGGCCGCGAGCACCTGCTGCAGGTCGGCAGCGGACTGGTCCCACTTGGCCTGGTGCGCGTTGTACATTTCAGCCGCGTTACCGGTCCAGCCGGCGACCAGCGGCGCCAGGTACTGCTTCAAGTCGTCCAGGGCGCTCTGCACCTTGCCGGCCTGGGTGGTGATGTTGCCAGCGGCGGCTTCGAGACCGCCGAATGTAACCTTGATCTCGCCGTTAGGCATTTCGTCATTCCCCTTGTCTCAAGTTTGCTGCTGAGTAGCCGAATCCAGTAGTGAGATTTGGTGTCCGAGGTCAGCCGTCGAGCTGGGCGGAGAGGTTGCCGAAGACGTCGTGCTTCGCCTCTTCCTGCTGCTGGTAGGTGCCACCGGCGGCACCGAGCTGCTCAGCAATCGCCTCGAGCGCGGCGTTGAGGTTCTTCGCGTTGGTGTCGAAGCGGGTCATCATGTTCGTGAACGCGGTGGCCGCGGAACCCGTCCACTGACCCTGGAGAGACATGACCTGGTCCCACACCTGCTTGAGGGTGGCCTCGACGTCCTCCTTCACACCGATCGTCTTCTGCTGGGCGTCGGTGAAGTCCTGAACTGTCCCTGTGTAACCGTCAGGCATTGGGAGCTGCCCCCTTCATCTTTTTCTTTGGGTCGGGTCGTACGCCTCTTGGTTCGTACGCCTCTTGCGACGTAGACCCTGCCACGTCCGGTTCCAGGTTGTCGCCACCTGACCGGAGGTCGTTGCGAGCGTGAACGCCGCCTTCGCGGAGATCGGCGACCGTGGCGAAAGGACAGGCCGGTGCGCAGAACCACGACGCCGCAACGACGTTTGCCGTAGCAACCCCGAAGAAGCCGGTTCTAGCTGGGGTTTTTGTCGTCCGGACGCTCGAAGGCCGGGTCCGGCAACGGATCCGGACGGTAGGATTCGACCGTTGCGTCGATGAGAATTCGCTGTTGCGAAAAGTCCTCGTTCTCTTCCCGCCGGCGGGTGTTCGGTTCGGTCGGTGAATCGATCCGGGGCGATTCATCGGAGGTCTGGTCCACTGGCTGCGCCGGGGCCGGCGGCTCGTCCGGAGCGTCGAGGTCGAAGAGGACCTTGTGCTGGGAGAAGTCCTCGTCCTCCCGCTGCGGTTGCGCCGCGGGTGGGGTGGGCGGCCGTCCGGTCAGCTCGTCGGCACCGGGCAGCTCCTCCACGATCAGCCCATTGGCCCGGCGGAACGTCGACGCCTCGGCCAGCGCCTCCGGGCTGGTCGGCGTCACCTGACCGCGGCGCGCGCCGCGCAGCCGCCGCGTCCTGGCCTGGTTGGCGAGGTCGTCGCTGCCGCGGCGGAACTCGGCCGCCTGCGCCTTCGCCTCGTCGGCGGCCCGGCGAGCTCGGGTGAGCGCGGCCTCGACCTCCGCCTTGAATCGCGCCGCCGCAGCACGGAAACCGCCGTCCTGGCCCGTCATGTCGGCACCTCCGGGGCGAGCCTAGTGCACCGAGCCCTGGCTGCTCAGCCCGCGACGGTCAGGGTTCGTACAACGGTCTCGCAGGCCGCGGCGACCGCGTCCTGCCCGCCGCCGCCGTCCGCGGACTGGCAGCCGACGCTGACCTGGGTGCGGCCCTCGAACACGACGTACCAGTTCACGGAGGCGTCGCTGAGCCGCTCCCGGTACCGGATGACGTCCCGCCCGACGAACGAGGCCTGGTCGTCGAAGTCCACGAACGTGTCGCCGGCCTGCTCGTACTCGATGCGCAGCCGGTCCACCGCGCGCGAGCGGTCGGCCGTGCTGTCGAAGGACAGCCGCTTCTCCTCGACCAGCACCCGGTCGGCGCCGTCCTCGCGGCCGGCCGGCTTGAGCTCGGTGCGCAGCCGGTCCGGGTCGCCACCGGTCTGCAGCCAGCCGTCGGGAAGCGCGAACTGGTACTCGTACTGGGCGATCACGCGGGTCGGCGAGGGCTGCGGTGTCGGCTGGGCTCGCGGCTCCGGATCGCCGCCCGCGAGGGCGACGGCCAGCACGACGACGGCCGCGACGACCAGCAGGGCGCCGCCGGTCAGGAGGAGGACCGTGCGGTTCTGGCCGCCCGCCGGCTGCCCGAGCCGGCCGGCTCGGGCCGGCTGGCCGGGCTGGCCCGGTGGCCCGGCTTGGCCCGGTGGTCCGGCTTGGCTCGGCTGGCCGGTTTGGCCTGGTGGCCCGGGTGGCCCGCTCGGCTGTCCCGGTCCCGGCGGTGCGGTTTGCGCCGGCACGCCACCGGCCGGGGTCGACGGTCGGGTGGGCGTGAGGTGGCGTGGCGCGTGCCTGGTCGGCTCGTCGTCGGTCACCGCCCGCAGCGCGCCGCGTGCCACGACGGTCTCCGGCTGGTCGAGCGAGGTCGGCACCACGCCCGTGCGCTGGTGTACGAGCCGGGAGACCAGCGGGATCCGGCTCGACCCGCCGACGAGGAAGATGCCGGCCAGATCGGCGGGCTTGAGGCCGGCCTCGCGGATGGCGGTCACGGTGAGCTCGGCGGCCCGGTCGAGCTGCTTGGTGACGAGCTGCTCGAGGTCGAGGCGCGTGACGTGGGCGTCCGGGAACGGGGGTGGCATGGGAATGTCGGTGTAGGTGTGCCGCGAGAGGGTCTCCTTGGCGCCACGGACGTCGTGGTGGATGACGCGGCGGCGCCGGCGGTCGGGGAGCTGACGACCCTCGATCAGGTCGCGCCAGGCCTCCTCGTCGGTGCCGGCCACGACCGAGCCGACGTGGTCGAGGAGGAGCTGGTCGACGTCGGCGCCCCCGAAGGTCGGGTCGCCGCGGGTGGCGAGGACCTGGAAGGGCGTGCGCCCGGGCACGGCGCGAACGACGCTGACGTCGATGGTCCCGCCGCCGAGGTCGAGAACGGCGAGGGTGCGGCCGGAGGTCCACGGGCTCGCTCCGGCCGTCCGGTGCGCCGCGAGCCCGGCCGCGCCGGTCACCACGCCACGCGCCGGACCGGCCGCCGGGCCACTCGCTGGGCCACTCGCCTGGCCGCCGGTCGGGCCGGGCACTCGTCGGTTCGCCGGGTGGATCCCTGGGAGGCCGGTCGCCGGGTCGATCGTCTGCGGGTTCGCCGTGGCGGGGTCCGTCGCCGGGAAGCTCGAGGCGTGGAAGACGGCGGCCGCGACCGGCTCGGGGACGAGCACGATGTGCTTGCCGAGGCCGTTGGCCGCCTGGCGGAGCACGCGGGTGCGGACGCCGCCCCAGTCAGCCGGGTGGGTGAGCACGAGCTGGTCGACCGCCGCGCCGCCGGCCACGCGGCGAGCCTCACCGACGGCCCGGGCGAGCACGGAGCGGATGACTTCCCGGACGCGGACGACGGTGGCGCCGAGGAGCAGCTCGGTCTCGTCGATGCGCCGCTTCGGGTGCGGCTCGTAGCGGGACGGGTCGACGGCGGCCTGCCGATCGGCCTCCTGCCCGACGAAGAGCGTGCCGTCCGGCGCCGCGTAGACCGCCGAGGATATGAGCGGACTCCCATCGACGGCGACGACCTGCGGCTCCCGCCCACGCACGGAGATCGCGATGCAGGTGCTGGAAGTGCCGAAGTCGACAGCGACCCGCAGCGTCATCCCCACCCCCTGGCTCATCGACCTCGACCCAATTCGCCGGATGCCCACCACCCTGCCACCACCCGCGGCCGACCGGAAACGCAGCTCGCCTCCCACGACGGCCGGTCGGGAGCTGAGATCGGTCCGCGACGGCGACCGCACGGCCGCGGGGACGGCCGCGGTCGGCGCGCGCGGTCACGGCGACTCCAGGACCGAGACGCCACCGGTCGGCTCGACGAGTTCGACACCGCCCGGCCGCGTCCAGGCTCGGCCACCTCGCGACCACGAGCCGGCAGGCGGCTGGGGACCTCCCCGGTGTCCCGAAGCAGCGGAGGTGGCCCTTTCTCGTGGGTCAGATCTCGGGTGAGATCCAGGCGATCTGCATCAGCTGCTGGCCCAGCTTTCGGGTCACGATGGTGCCTCGGCCAGGGGGGAGGGCCCTGGGGCGGACGGTGCCGATCAGCTGGCCCTCGTCCTTGCTGCCGGAGCCCTGGAGCCCGGGGCTGGCGATCTCCTTCAGTTTGCCGATCACCGGGTCGTACATCGAGCGGGAGGCGCCACCCGTGCGGCGCGTGGTGATGATGTGCAGGCCGACGTCCTTGGCCTGCGGGATGAACTCGCCCAGCGGCTGCAAGGGGTTGTTGCCCTGCGGGCACACCAGGTCGTAGTCGTCGACGATGACGAACAGGTCGGGGCCCTTCCACCACGAACGGTTGCGCAGCTGCTCCTGGGTGACGTCCGGCCCGGGCAGGCGCTTCTGCATCGAGCCGGTGATCTCCTTGATCATGCCCGTCAGCTGGTTGCTGGACACCGCATAGCCGAGCAGGTGGTCCGTCTTCACGAAGCCGAGCATCGTGCGGCGGTAGTCCACCAGCAGGATCAGCGCCTCCTTCTTCGTGTACCGGTCGACGATGCCCTGGACGATCGTGCGCAGCAGGTTCGTCTTGCCGGACTCGCCGTCCATCAGCGCGAAGAAGTGCGGGTCGGCGTCGAAGTCCAGATACACCGGAGCCAGCGCGTCCTCGTTGACGCCGATCGGGATGGCCCGCCCCGGACGCTGACCGTCCAGCGCCAGCAGCTCCTCGTACGGCAGCGTGTCGGGAAGCAGCCGGACCTTCGGCGCGTGCCGGCCCCGCCAGGCCGAGCTGATCTTGCCGATCGAGTCCTGCACACCGGCCGCCACGTCCTGGTCGTTGCTCGAGCCGTCGACGCGCGGCAGGCCCACGAGGAAGTGCAGCTTGTCGCGGGACAGGCCGCGGCCGGGCTGGCCCGCCGGGACGTTCACGGCGACCCGGCGGTCCACTTCGGACTCGCTCGGGTCACCGAGGCGTAGCTCGAACCGCGTGCCCAGCAGGTCCTTGAGCGCCGGGCGAATCTCCGCCCACCGGTTCGCCGACACCACGAGGTGCACGCCGTAGGACAGGCCCTGTGACGCGAGGTTCAGCACCTGCGGCTCGACCATCTCGAACTCCTGCCGGAAGTTCAGCCAGCCGTCGATGATCAGGAAGACGTCGCCGAACTTGTCCTCGGTGAGCTCGCCGCGCCGCTTGCGGTTGCGGAAGTCGGTCATCGAGTCGATGCCCTTGTCCCGGAACAGCACCTCGCGCTCCGACATCACCGCACCGACCTCGGCCACCATCCGGCGCACCTTGTCCGGGTCGAGCCGGCCGGCCACGCCGCCGACGTGCGGCAGCGCCTGGAGTGTGCCGAGCGTGCCGCCGCCGAGGTCGACGCAGTAGAACTGTGTCTCCTCGGCCGTGTGCGTGAGCGCCATCGACATGACGAGCGTGCGCAGCATCATCGACTTGCCGGACTGCGGACCGCCCGCGATCGCGGCGTGCCCGGCGGCGCCGGAGAAGTCGGCCCACAACAGGTCACGGCGCTGCTCGAACGGCTTGTCGATCAGCCCGAGCGGTGGCTGCAGCCGGCCGTTGCCGAAGAACCCGACCGGCGACAGCCCGCGGTCCTCGGTCGGCTGCAGCGGCGGCAGCAGGGTGTCCAGCGAGTTCGGCGTGTCCAGGGGCGGCAGCCACACCTCGTGCGCCGGCGGGCCCTGGCCGACGAGCCGGCCGACGACGACGTCCAGCTCGCTCGGCTCGGTCGGCGCGCTGCTCTCCGGCCGGCGCGGCTCCTCCTTGGGCGCATCGACCGGCTGCTCCGGCTCCTTGGGAACCTCCACATAGTCCGGCACGAACAGCTTCGCGCGCCGGTCGCCGCTGATTGGGGCGGCCGGGCCGACCGTCTGGATGCCGGCCGGCCGGTACGGGCCGGACACGTAGGAGGCCTTGAACCGCACCATCGTCGACGTGTCGAACTTGAGGTAGCCCGAGCCCGGCACCGACGGCAGCTCGAACGCGTCCGGCACGCCGATGGCCGCGCGGGACTCCGCCGCGGAGAAGGTCTTCAGACCGATCCGGTAGGACAGGTGCGAGTCGAGACCGCGCAGCTTGCCCTCCTCCAGGCGCTGCGACGCGAGCAGCATGTGCATCTGGAGGGACCGGCCCAGCCGGCCGATCGCGACGAACAGGTCGATGAAGTCCGGCTTCGCGGAGAGCAGCTCGGAGAACTCGTCGACGACGATGAACAGCGCGGGCAGCGGGTCGAGGTCGGCGCCGTTCTCCCGCGCCTTCTCGTACTCCCACACGTTCTTGAAGTTGCCGCCGTTCTTGAGCGCCTCCTGCCGACGGTTCATCTCACCGGCGAGCGCGTCCTTCATGCGGTCGACCAGGGTCAGCTGGTCGGCCAGGTTGGTGATGACCGCGGCGACGTGTGGCGAGGAGTCCAGCCCGAGGAACGTCGCGCCGCCCTTGAAGTCGACGAGTACGAAGTTGAGCGTCGCGGACGAGTGCGTGGCCAGCATGCCGAGCACCAGCGTGCGCAGGAACTCCGACTTGCCGGAACCGGTGGCGCCGATGCACAGGCCGTGCGGGCCCATGCCCTCCATCGCGGCTTCCTTGATGTCCAGCTCGACCGCCTGGCCGAACTCGCCGACGCCGAACGGCACCCGGTAGCGGTCCCGGATCGGCCGCGGCCGCCACGCCTGCTGCACGTCGAAGCTCATCGGGTCGCCCGGGATGCCGAGCAGCTCCAGCAGCGTCGGGTTGGACAGCAACGGCTCCTCGCCGCCGTCGTCGGCCGCCGCCGCGCCCAGCCGGTACGGGGACAGCTTGCGCGCCAGCGCCTCCGCCTCGGCCACGGTCAGCGAGTCGGGCCTGGCGAACCACTCCACACCACTCGCACTGCGCGCACCGAGCCGGTCCGGCTCGACCACGAGCCGCAGGCCGCGGCGGGCGGTGAGGTTGCCGAGGCTCTCGGACAGGTCCATCAGCGTGACGCCGACGAGCCCCTCCTCCAGGAGGATCTGCTCCTCACGGGTGATCTCACCGTCGTCGAGGACGATCAGCACCTGCGGCTGGTCCGGCTGCGGCGGGGCGTTGCGGGTGAACCGCTGGCGGTCGCGCAGCTCCTCGTCGAGCCAGTTCTCGACCTGGGCCAGCGAGCCGGCCATCATCCGCAGCTGGCCGATGCCGTCGACCATCGTGGGGTGCTGCACGTGCGGCAGCCACTTCGCCCACTCCCACTCCTCCTTGGCCCGGCCGGAGGTGACGACGGCGATGAGCACGTCGTCGGGCGTGTGGAACGTGACCAGCTGCGCGATCAGGGCGCGTGCGAGCCCCCGGATCAGCTCCTTCTCCCCGGACAGGCCGACCGCGGCGAACCCGCGGATGGCGATCTGGATGGGCAGCTCGGGGACGATCGAGTGGGCCCGGACGAACCGGCGCAGCGCCAGCGTGGCGATCGGCTCGAGCTCGTCGACCGGGCCGGTCTGCGGCGGCACCAGCCGGGTGGCCAGGCGCTGGCTGCCGCGCCCGGCACGCAGGTGGCAGAAGTCGGGGTCGGACTGACGGCGCTCCCACATGCGGCGGCTGGTGGCCATGGACCACAGCGCCTGCGGGTCGGGGTGCACCCACTCCAGCGCGGCCCGCTGGTCCAGGGACGCCTCGCGGGCACGGTCGCGCATCTGGCCGAGGTAACGCAGGTAGTCCTTGCGGTCCTCGTTCATCTCGGCCTTCTTCGGGCCGCCGCCACGGCCCTGGCCGATCATGCCGACCATCGAGAACATCATCATCAGCGGGAACAGCAGGGTGAGCGGGCTGCGCCCGACCGCGCCGCCGACGGTGAACAGCAGCGCCACCATGCCGAGCATCGCGACGATCATGACCACCGGCATCAGCTTCATCAGGATGTTGCCGGGGATGACGCGGGGCACCTCGGGCGGCGGCTCCAGGTGAACCTCTCCGCCGGGCTGGCGCGGCGCGGCCAGCCGGGGCGAGCGCTTGAACTGAACGGTACTCACCGGAGTACGCCCCCGTACGTTCTCTCGAACCTCTCGGACCACTTCCATTTCCGGAACCGGCGGACACGCCGAAACCGGTACGGCCATACTAGGGGCCGCCACCGACAGTCCGGGGTGGTTATCGAAGACAGGTCGGGAGGGGCGCGTGGCAACCGGGACGACGGTGTTCAGCCGGGTGACGGTGGTGGCACCGAGAACACGGATCGACGTCGCGCTCCCGGCCGGGGTCGCCGTGGCCGATCTGCTGCCGATGCTGCTCGAGATGGCCAAGGAGACGACCCCGGACGGGGGCGCGCGGCACGGCGGCTGGTGCCTGGCCAAGCTGGGTGACGCACCGCTGGACCCGAGCCGCACGCTCGCCTCACTCGGCGTGGTGGACGGCGAGCTCCTGCAGCTGCGCCGCCGCACGGAGAACCCGCCCCCGCCGCTGTACGACGACGTGGTCGACGCGATCGCCGAGTCCTCGCCGGACAGCTACCGGCCGTGGACCAAGCAGACCGCGAACCGGATCGGCTACCTCGCCGGCGGGCTGGCGCTCATCGCCGCCGCCGTCACGGTGCTGATGACCGGCCCGCTGTTCGGCGGCTCCGGCGTCGGCGCCGCGGTCGCCGCCGGGTCCTCGGCCGTCGCCGCGGTCGCGCTCGGCGCGGTGATCGCGCGCGGCTGGCAGCGGGAGACCACGGGCGTGCTGATCGCCGCGGCGGGCGGGCTGCCGATGGCGTTCGTGAGTGGCCTGTGCATCGTGCCCGGAGCGACCGGGCGGGCGAGCCTGCTGCTCGCGAGCGCGCTGGTGCTGATCGTCGCCTCGGCCTCGATCATGCTGATCGGCGCCGGCATCACGACGTTCGTCGCCGCCGGCACCGCGGCCGCCATCGGCGTGGTGGCGTTCGCCATCGCCACGCTGATCGCGCATCCGGCCGAGGGCATCGCCGCCGGCACCGCCACGGTCGCGCTCGCCGGGCTCTCGGTGCTGCCCAGGCTGACCATCCAGTTCGCCCGCCTGCCACTGCCGAACGTGCCGGGCAGCGCGGAGGACCTCAAGGAGGACACCGGCTTCCCGGACTACCGGTCGATCGAGCGCCGGGCGGGCCTCGCGCACGAGTACATGACCGGCCTGATCATCGGCTGCGGTGTCGCGGGCGCCATCTCCACGATCATCACCGCCGGCAAGGGCGACTTCTGGGCGATCAGCCTGGCCATCGCCGCCACGCTGGTGCTGCTGCTGCGGGCGCGCACCTACGCCAACGGCAGCCAGGCGATCGCGCTGCTGGCCACCGGCATGCTGTCGGCCACCGGCATCATGGTCGGCTGGCTGTTCGTCTCGAGCACGACCGACCGGCTGCTGTGGGTGTTCGGCTCGCTGGTCCTGATCGGGGCGGCCGCGCTCGTGTTCGGCGTGATCTTCCCCGAGCAGCGCTTCTCCCCGCCGCTGCGCCGTACCGTGGAGATCATCGAGGCCATCTGCATCGCGGTGCTGCTCCCGCTGGCGCTGGCCGTGATGAACCTCTACAGCGTCATCCGGCACGCCGACATCCTGCCCGACAGGTGACCGTGCCGGCGTGCCCGACCCGTCGCACCACGTCCGCCGCCGCCGGCCGCGGACTGGATCCGTCTCGCTCGACGCCCGGGAAGGATCGCCAGCCATGGCCGTAACCCGAACCCGGCGGGTCTGCTCGGTGCTCGCCGCGACGCTCGTACTCGCCACCATGCCGGCGGTGGCGGCCGCCCAGCCGGAGTCCCAGCCACCCTCCGAGCAGCCGAACAAGGCCGGCCCGGAACCACCCCCGCTCCCGCCCGACTACCCGGTGCCCATCGACCGGGGCCGGCCGGACAAGAACTACACGCAGCAGACGACGTGCGTGGCCTCGAGCGGGCAGGAGGTGCAGCTGCGGACCAAGCCGTGGGGCCAGGACACGCTGCGCTTCGAGGAGCTCCGCCGGTTCGCCACCGGCAAGAAGCAGACGGTCGCGGTGATCGACACCGGCGTGACCCCACACGAGTACCTCGGCGACCGCCTCGTGGGCGGCGGCGACTATGTGGTGGCGCAGGACCAGGGCCTCGAGGACTGCGACGGACACGGCACCGAGGTGGCCGGCATCATCGCGGCGAACCCGCGCAACGAGGACATCGGCTTCCGCGGGATCGCGCCGGACGCACGGATCCTGAGCATCCGGCAGTCCAGCGCGAACTACAAGTTCGAGGACCGGCAGAACCCGGACAACAGCCTCAACCAGGCCGGCAACCTCGGCACGCTCGCGCAGGCGATCCGCCGCGCCGCGGACAGCGGTGCGACGGTCATCAACATGTCGGTGGACAGCTGCCGACCCGCCACCGAGGGCACGATCACCGAGGCGGAGCGGCAGGTCCAGAGCGCGCTGCGGTACGCCGTCGAGGAACGGGACGTCGTCGCCGTGGCGTCGGCCGGCAACCGCGGCGAGAACAACTGCGCCGAGCAGAACAGCGCGGACCCGGAGAACCCGACCTTCATCGTGACGCCGCCGTGGTTCTCCGACTACGTGCTCTCCGTGGCCGCGATGGACAGCAACGGCGACCCCGCGGAGTTCTCCATCCAGGGCCCGTGGGTGAGCGTGGCGGCGCCCGGCACGCGGATCATCTCGCTGGACCCGACCGGCGACGGACTCGCCAACCAGACGGTCGACGCCCAGGGCCAGCCGTCGCCGATCCAGGGCACCAGCTTCGCCGCGCCGTACGTGGCCGGGCTCGCCGCCCTGGTCCGCGAGCGGTTCCCCGACCTGGACGCCAAGCAGGTGATGGAGCGGATCAAGCAGACCGCGTCGCACCCGGCGGCCACCGGCGGCCGCAACAACCGCGTCGGCTACGGCATGATCAACCCGATCGGCGCGCTGACCACGATGATCCCCGCCGAGAACGGCATCGCCCGCGACGAGGCGGTCGACGTGCCGTTCGAGATGCCGCCGCCGTACGAGCGGAACTGGACTCCGGTGCAGGTGGCGATGATCGGCTCGGGCGGAGGGCTGGGCCTGCTGCTGCTGACCCTGTTCATCGTCCACACGGTACGCCGCAACCGCCGGGAGCCCGACCCGTCACGACCACCGCGGATCTGAACCGCCTGACACCGGCGGTCTAACCTCGGTGGCCGCGGATGCGGCCGGCCAGCGTGCGTAACGCGGCGCGCAGCTCGTCGCGGGGCAAGGGGTTCACGCTCATCCACTCCTCGTCGCCGGCCAGCCGGTAGCGGCCGCGCTCGGTGTCGAGCCAGCGCAGCTCCTCGCCCACGCGCTGCCACTGGTCCTCGCTGTCGTCGCGCCGCGCCACGCCCGCCTGCCCGTTGCCGAGCACCGGCTGCAGGTGCGTCACCATCCGCCGGGTGATCCGGTCGTCGATGCCGCGCGCCGCGAGCAGCTCGTCGATCTCCTGTGCCGTCAGGGATTCCGGCTCGTCCGCCTCGCGGGACATCATCGCGGTGAACGCGTCCTCGATCGCCCGGCGCGGCAGGCTGAACGGTGCGGTCCGCGGCGCGTCGACGCGTGGGACAAGCTTCATCAGGTCGCTGACGGCCTCGTCGAGGCTCACCGGCCTCATCTGGATCACACCGTCCGGATCGGACAGTTCCTGGGCGACCAGCAGCGCCTCGTCCCGGTGCGTCATCAGCACGACGGCCAGGTCGACCTTCTCCGTGGCCAGCACCATGTCGAGCACGCCGGTGCTCGAGCGCAGCAGGAACACGAAGTCCTCGGCGACCCCGAGCGGGCCGTTCTCGTCCGCGAGCTCGCGGTCGGTCATCGACTCGCGCGCGTCCCGGAAGAGCATCCGCTGCTCCAGGCCGGTCCGCCCGGTGGCCGGGATCTCCAGCGGGAACGGCGGTTCCACCTCCGCGAACGTGCACAGCAGGTCGACCTCGACCGGCAGCAGCCGCTCGCCGAGGTTACTCGCCAGCTCCATTCCTAGTGCCGCACTAGACGAACTTGAACTTCGTGGAGTTGTCGCCGTCCACCTGGAGGTACTCGGCCGCGCTCCGCTCCGCGCTGGCGATGAACTCCTCCATGCGGGCCACGGCCGTGGTCAGCTGCCCGTGCAGGCCGCGCTGGCTGCCCATCCGGTCGGTGAACTTGTCCGCGAGCTCCTGCCCGACCGGGCTGGTGCCGAGCATCGGCGCGTAGTCCGGAGTGGACAGTTCGGCGACCTCGCTGGTGATCCGCGCCAGGTCGCTGCGGACCTGCTCGACGGCGGCGGCGAACTCGCGCACCTGCTCGGGCTCGACCCGCCAGTTGCCCGACCCGCCGGCGGATTCGTCTACGTACATCCGGTCTTCCCCTCTACAGCCCGATGACGGGCGGTGCCGCCTTCAAGTTGGTCGCGAACGGATCGTCCTCGATCGGCACGCGCCTGCGGTGCTCGCCGTCGTCCTCGTCCTCGTCGCGGTTGCCGGGCGCACCCATCCCGTAGGCGCCGCCCCGGCCACCGTTCGGCGACCCGCTCGTACCGAACCGTCCGCGGCCGCGGTACTCGCGGTCCCCGCGCCCGGCTCCCGCGCCGTACCCGCCAGCGCCCGCACCGGCGCCACGCCCCGCGGCCGCGCCCGATGCCCGGCCGTACGC
>NZ_JBOHGB010000077.1:0-32081 GCF_050699935.1 Actinophytocola sp. | reverse complement strand
GGTCGGCGGCCGGCCGCCCGACCTGCCAGTTCGACAGCAGCGCCTTCCGCTGGCCGCGCAACGCGTCCGCGGACTCGGTCAGCGCGGTGCTGTGCCGCCCCCAATCGGCGGCGACCGTACCGACGTCCCCGACGTCCGCGTCCTGCCACAGCATTCGGTACAGCTGTTCGTGGCTGTAGGCGTTCCAGTTCGTGCCGCCCGGCGGGGTCGGCGAGCTGAAGAACTCCGCCCACACGCTGTCCAGTGCGTCGGTAAGGGTTCGGGCATGCGTCGCGAGCGGCGCGTCCGGACTCAGTGCCGCGGTGACCGCGCTCGCCAGGTCCTCGGTCGTTTCGAACACGTCGCAGACCGTGGCGCGGACCCGGGTAGCGCACCAGGACCGCGAACCGGCCATCTATGTCCGCCGGCTGAAAGCCGCAGGTCAACTGTCGTCGGCCAGGTGAGCCTGGAGGCGCGCGTGCCGGAACTGGTAGACCGCGCCGACCTGGCGCAGCACACCGCGGCGGCACGCGTCGTCAAGGAAGGCGGTTACGGACCAGGGCAGCCGCCCGGTCAGCGGCAGCCAGACTCGCGCGAACACCAACCACTGGCCCCACGAGGTCAGGCTGGTCCCGACCGCGAGCCCGATCAGGGCGCCGAGCACGAGGTCGAGCAGGAGCGCGGCCGGAACCACGTGCCCGAGTGGGAGCGTGATCACCAGCAGGTGAGCGAGCCCGAGCACGAGTCCCCAGCCGAGGAACTCGACCACCACGGTCGCACGGTTGGTGCGCAGCAGGTCGGTGGGGCCTACGGCGGATCTGAGGTCGACCGGGGCTTCGAGCCCAGCCATCAGACCCCACCCGAGGCCGGCCAGCATCCCCAGGCCGGTCCCGGTCGCGAGCACGCCGAGGAACCCGAACTCGACGAAGCCCATGGGTCTGGTCCCGGCCGCGTTCGCGAGCCCCATCGCCAGCCCGAGGCCGATTCCGCCGGCGACCCCGACCAGGAGCCTGGGGCCGAACTCCGCCCGCAGCTGCTGGGCCCCGCCACGGGTGCGCAGCCGGACGTGCGACGGCTCGAATGCCCCGCCGCCGAGCGCGAGCCCGGCACCGTGCGCGAGCCCGAGAGCCAACCCGAACCCGAGCAAGTTCTGTAGCGCGGCCACGAGCGCGTTCACCGGCCCTCGCCCAGCGGCGGGCGTGTCCACCAGCCAGATCAGCGACCCGCTGAACAACCCGACGGCCAGCCCGGTCACCAGCCCGACGACCAGCATGCGCGAGACCCGGCGCATCGCACTGCCCAGCTGCCACCAGGCGAGGTCATGAGTGCCGAGCCGGTCCAGGTGCTGGGCGAGGTACCCGAGCCAGCTCCGCACACGCTCGGAGTCCCAACGCGCGTGTTCGTCCCGGTAGACCGTGGGGATGAAGCTGCCGAGCAGGTGATCCTCGAGCTCGTACTGGCTGCCGAACCGCTCGGTGTCCAGCAACTCCGACGGATCGCGTCCGGCGGGGTCGCTGTAGATGGCGCGGGCGAGCCCCACCATCAACGGAGTGGTCAGGACCGCGCGGAGATTGACGCTGCCCGGACGCTCGGGATGGTCGCGCAGCTCGTTCAGGACCGGATCCCACACAGTCGCGCCCGCGTTCTTGCGAGTGGTCCGCGGGAGGTAGTCGGCCAGATCGCTCGCGGTGAGGTCGGTCAGCCGGACAGCCGCGGCGTCGGTTCGGGCAACGGTGGCGTACTCACCGGGGCGGCTGGTCAACAGCAGCGGCAAGGTCGTGGCGTTGAGCGCGTCCAGTGCGGCCCGGTGCAGACCCGCGGCGAGCTCGTCGAACCCGTCCAGCACCGGCAGGATGCGCCCTGCCTCGACCAGCGCGGTGGCCAGGTTCGAGCCGTCGTGGCCGGGCGCCGCCAGCCCGGGATGATCGCGCACCAGCTGACCGGCCAGCCAGTCCCGGAACCCGGTGGTGGTCGGGTTCCAGGCCCCGAGCCGAAGACGACCGGCACGACGCCGCCACGATCGCGAGCCCGCAACCAGTCGAGGACGAACCGCGCGGCCAGCACCGACTTGCCCGATCCCGCCCGGCCGAGCACCACCAGCCGCCCGGACGGGATCCGCCGGTAGACGTCGGCGATCTCGGGCAGGCGACCGGCCAGGTCCAACGGTCTGGCGGACGCACCCGGCGACGCCCGGCAGATGTTCTCCCAATGATCCAGCACGCCGTCGGGCGCCAGCTCCCATCGGACCGGCAGCGGGAACGGATCCTGGATCCGCCGCAGCTCCTCTTCCCTGCCCAGGCGTGCGCCAACCGCGAGCGCGAGATCATCGGCGGCCTCCACCAGCCTGCGCTGGAACGCCGACTCCGGTCCGTTTCCGTTCACACCGGGCGACTCCGCCAACAGCTGCCCATCGGCGACGGCCAGCAGCTGGGCCCGCTCGTCCGGCCCGAGGCCCAACGCGTCGGCGAGCAGTCGCACCGTGTCCAGCTGCGGGTTGGCGCGCTCGCCGGTCTCCAGCCGGCGAATCGTCCGCTCCGACAAGCCAGCGCGATCCGCCAGGTCCTCCTGTGTCAGCTCCGACCGCCGCCGCAACCGCCGAAGCAGCACGCTGAACTGGCTTGCCACACAACGCACCCTATCCAGCACGGCCAGCCACCGGTGGCATGGTGGTGGTCAGCATCGAGGTCGCCGAGCCCTGCCGCGACGCGACGCCGCCGCCAGCGGATGAGGCTGCGTGGGAAGCCACGGGGCGACGGTATCGGCGCAGAAACCGACGTGCCGAGCGGTCGACCAGCGCATCGGAGTGCGTTCCGGATCGCGTCCCAGGCCACCGGTCAGCCGGCGCGAGAGTGGGTCTGGGCGTCGGTCGAGGCGATTGGGATGCCGAGTGGGGACCGACCGAATCTCGGTTATCACGCCGGTGATGTCGGGCTGGTCGGTGAGTGGACCGGCCGGAGCGACAGGTAGGTGTCATCGCCGGGCCGCCAGTCGGGATTCGGCGGGTCGTCGCGCCAACGCGGATCCTTGAGCAACTGCCGGAAGGCGTCGATGCGGAACCCGTCGACGCCGCGTTGGCGCCAGGTTCGCGGTACGTCCCGTCGCGCGGCGCGGACCACCGGTTTGCGCCAGCTCAGGTCTGGCTGCTCGGGCAGGCAGGCGGTAGTAGTACTGGCCTCGATCCGCGTCGAACGTCCATGCCGGGCCGCCGAAGGCGGTGCGAGGTGTGGCTCGGCATCAGCCGTGTCACGGTCAACCGCGCCCTACGACACCTCGCCGAGACCGGGCAGCTCGCCATGAGCGGCCGGACCATCAAGCTGACCTGAGCGAAGGTGAGCCGGTCTACGACCTCGACGAGGTCGTCGCCGATGGCATCAACTGGTTCAGCCGAAGCGCGAGGCGGATCTCCAGTGTCCGATCGGGACTCTGCCAGTCCTCGCCGAGGATCGACGACGCTCGGCGGAGTCGCTGGAGGACGGTGTTGGTGTGGATGTGCATCCGCGCGGCGGTCGCCTTGAGGCTGCTCGACTCTGCCAGGTAGAGGCGCACGGTCTCGGTCAGCTCGGCGCCACGCCGGCTGTCGTAGGACAGAAGTGGACCGAGCGTGCGTTGCACGAACGCGGAGACGTCCCCCGGCTTGCCACCGGCGAGCACCAGGCCGACGAAACCCAGGCTCTGCGCCGATGCCGCGCCGTTGTCGAAGCCGAGCCTTCTCAGGGCGTGCGCGCACTTGTCGGCCTCCGCGGCGGCCCGCGTGAGCTCGGAGACGCCGTGGGCCGCGGCCACCCCGGCGGTGACGGCCGGCGCCGGGTCGGCGGCCAGCGCGGCCCGGACCTGTTCGGTGACACCGTCGACGTCCTCGCCCGGCACGATCATCGCCAGCTGGCTCGGGCCGATGTTCGCCAGGCCGCCCAGCTGGCGGGTGAGCGACCTGCCGAGCCGGTGCAGGTCGGCGCCCGACGAGGAGCCGTGCTTGGCCATGATCACCACGCAGTCGGAGTTGACGTCCAGGCCGAGCCCGGCGGCACGCCGGACCGCGGACAGCGCGCGCTGCCCACCGCTGAGCAGGTCGTCGACGATATCGGCGGCGACGCGCTTGTCCGCCTCCTCGATCGTGTTCTTGATCGCGAGCAGCAGTGCCAGCGTCATCCCGCACCGCTCCAGCGTTCGCTGCTCGACCTCGCTTAGTGAGTCGCGCCGCACGGAGACGAGGCCGAGGAGCTCGCCGGCCGCCATCGCGGGGGCCGTCCAGCGGACGGTGCCATCACTCCGGGTGGCGGTGGCCGCGGTGAAGGTGGACAGGTCGCCGAGCTCGCGGCGCACCTCGGTGCCGGTCCGCTCCTCATCCACGGCCGCGAGGGCGCCGCCGGCGGTGTCGAGCAGGAGGACGGGGCAGCTGAAGAGCCGGCGAACGGTCTGCGCCAGGGCGTTCACGTCGGCGTCGGCCAGCATGAGGTCGGTGAGCTGGTCGTGCGCGGCGCTCGACCACTCCAGCAGGCTGTTGGTGCGCTTGGTGGCGTCGTTGGCGTCGCGCAGCCGCCGGATGCCCTCGGCCCGCTCCTCGTTGAGCCGGGCGTTGTCCACGGCGACGCTGGCGAGGGCGGCGAGGGAGAGCAGCAGCGAGAGCTGGTCGCTCGCCACCGTGGTCTCCTTGCGGTAACTGACGAACAGGACGCCGATGACGGTGGACCCGCGCAGCAGTGGCACGCCAGCCATCGTCCGCAGCCCGTCCGCCCTGACCGAGGCGTCCCCCTGCGGGTCGTGGCGGATGTTCGGGTCGCTCAGGTAGTCCTTCGTGACGTACGCGCTCTTCGTGCGCACGATCAGCCCGGTGAGCCCGGCGCCGTGCGGGGTTTGCTGCTGGCGGAACGCCTCGCTCATCGCGCCGTCGATCGCCCGCACCACCTTGTCGTGTCCACTCTCGGTGCCGAGGAGGTTGAGGTGGGCTACGTCGGCCGAGAGCAGGTCCCTGGTCGCCTCGACGATGACCCGGGTGAGGCTGTCCAGATCCTGCGTGCCGAGCAGTTGCTGGGCGGTGCGCACCAGCCCCTGCAGCTCGACCTGGTGCCGGCGGTCCTGGGCGAGAGCCATCTGGGCCCGAAGCACCGCTGTGGACATGGGGGTGAGGTCGGTCGGTCCCAAGACCTCCGCCAGCTCATCCTCCAGACGGGACATCACGTCGGCGAGCGCGGCGGTGTCACCCCCGGTGTCCAAGAGGGACACGAGATCGACAAGGGCGTCCACGATCGGGTGCGATTGGGTCGTGGTGGAGTTGGCGCACACGGCAAGCCTCCACATCATGTGTCAGGACACATAGGAATTCGACACGTGCCGTGTATAAGCTTCGCATCCTAGTCAACAGATCGCACCGCATGGGCCAATCCCCCTGTGACGTGACGATTCCTATGTGTCCTTGGCCGCGACAGCTCCTCGTCATCGGAATGAGTCGCGAGAGATCAAATTCGTGGAGGTGGGTCATGAGCACCCGTCACCGTCGACGAGTCGCGTGCGGGACCCTCGCGTTGCTGGCCGGTCTGGCGACCGCCGGGTGCGGCCCGGATCCGAATGCCGAGCAGTCCGCGGAACAGGTACCCGACAACGCCATCCTGATCGGCCTGTCCACACCGCTGAGCGGGTCGCTCGCGGGAGTCGGCGAGCACAACAGGTGGGGCGCGGAGCTGGCCGTCGAGGAGATCAACGCCGCGGGCGGCATCAACGGCCGGCCGCTGGGGCTGGTCGCCGAGGACAACGCCTGCAACCCCGCCGAGGGCGCCAACGTCGCCACCAGGTTCGCCGACAACCCTGACGTGGTCGGGATCCTGGGCGCCTTCTGCAGCTCGGTCACCCTGGCCACCATGCCGGTGGTGTTGGACGCCGAGGTTCCGCTCGTGATCGGCGTGTCGTCCACACCGGACATCACGGAGCAGTCGGGGACCGGCGGCAACGACTGGGCGTTCCGGATCACCCCGTCGGACACCGACATGGCGATCGGGCTCGCGAAGTACCTGTCCGACAACGAGGACGTGGACCGTATCTCCTATGTGGCCGAGGACAGCGACTACGGCCGCGGCGGAGCGCAGGCGCTGATCGACGAGCTGGAGAAGGACGGCGTCGAGGTCGCCTCGACCGACTACTTCGCCCAGGGAACCACCGACTTCTCCACGATACTGGCGAAGGTGCGGGGCGAGCGGCCGGACATGCTGGCGATCTTCGCCGTCGGCGCCGACGACGTGAACTTCGCCAAGCAGTTCCTCTCGACGGGCATGGCCGCCGACATCAGCCTGACCGGGCGGCCCGCGCTGGACCTCTACGAGCGCGAAGGCCTGCTCGGCAGCGGCGACCTCGACAGCGCCAACGGCGTCATGCAGTACTCGGCCGGGGTGGACACGCCCGAGAACAAGGAGTTCGTCGCGGCCTTCACCGAGAAGTTCGACCAGGAGCCGGTGGTGCAGAGCTTCCACGGATACCTGCAGGCCAAGGTGCTGGCCGACGCCATCGAGCGCGCCGGCTCGGCGGACCGTGCCGCGGTTCGCGAGGCCCTCGAGACCACCGATCTGCCCTCGCCACTCGGCGGGCGGATCACCTTCGACGAGCACAACCAGGCCTACGACCACGCTGTGGTGCGAGGCGTCAAGGACGGCGAGGAAGTGGTCCTGGACGTCATCACCACGTCGCCCGGCAACTGAGAAGCGCAGCGAGCGGAGAGGACAGCCGGATGGAGGAGCTCCTCACCCTGCTGACGAACGGCCTCGTCCTGAGCAGTGTCTACGCCTTGCTCGCCGCGAGCCTGACCCTCATCTTCGGCGTGCTCGGCCTGGTGAACTTCGCGCACGGCGAGCTCTACATGCTCGGGGGGTTCGCCGCCTACTTCGCCATCCACGTGTTCTCCCTCGACTACTTCACCTCGATCGTCGTCGTGGCCGCCGTGATGGCCCTCGTCGGCGGCGCCTCGTATCTGGGCGTGCTGCGCCCGCTGGAAGGCGAGCGGAACCTCGAGCGCGGAATCCTGGTCACCCTCGGCGCCTCGATTCTCCTGCAGAACGGCGCCATTCTGATCTGGAGCGCGCAGCCGAGATCCGTCTCGACTCCCTACGACTACCAGCCTGTCGACTTCGGACCGTTCACGATCCCGCTGCTGCGCGTCATCACGGTGGGGATCGTGATCGCCATCTTCGTCGGCCTCTACGTGCTTCTCATATGGACCAACTTCGGCAGGAGCATGCGTGCTGTCACGCAGAACCCGCGGGCCGCGGCGATGGTCGGCATCAAGACCACCACCGTGTCGATGTACACGGTGGCCATCGGGGTGGGTCTGGCCGGCGCGGCCGGCGCCATCCTCGCGCCGATATTCACCGTGAGCCCGGCGATGGGCATCACCGTCCTGTTCAAGTCGTTCGCCGTCGTGATCATCGGTGGCTTGGGCAGCGTGCCCGGTGCGGTCATCGCCGCCCTGCTGCTCGGGGTGAGCGAGAGCCTGGCCGGCGGGTACGGCTCGGCCACGCTCCAGGACTCGATCGCGTTCGTGGCGATGATGGCCGTGCTCTTCCTCCGACCACAGGGCCTGCTGGGACGCGAGGTCCGGATATGAGCGCCGCGCTGATCGCGAAGCTGCGCGGCCGGATTCCCGGTCAGGCGTCGACTCTGGGCTGGGCGGCCCTGGTCGTCGGCTGGCTCCTGTTCGGCCTGCTCGGGTCCCGCTACGCGGTCGGGGTCGGAGTGCTCGCGCTCGCGATCGTCGGGCTGGCAACGGCATTCAACATGGTGTACGGGTTCACCGGCCTGCTCTCCCTCGCCCAAGCCGGGCTCTGGGGCATCGGCGGCTACACCAGCGCGCTCCTGGTCACCCGGCTGGGGCTGCCCATCTGGGCGGCGGTCGTCGCCGCCATGCTGTTCGGCGGTGTGGTGGCGCTGCTGTTGGGTCACCCGTCGCTGCGGCTGTCCAAGCCCGCGTTCATCATCGTCTCCCTGTCGTTCACGATGTTGGTCCAGATCATCGCCAGGGGCTGGGTGGATCTCACGCGGGGACCGCTGGGCATTCCCGGTCTCCCGGCGCCGAGCCTGTCGTGGGGCGGCCTCGACATCGAGTTCGACCGGCCCCGGGGGACCTACTTCCTCTTCGGCGCGCTGGTGATCGTGGTCGTGCTGATCTTCTGGCAGCTGACCAGGTCGCGGATCGCGACCGCCCTGCTCGCCGTCCGCGACGACCCGGCGCTCGCCGAGTCGCTCGGGCTCAAGGTGCACCGGATCCGCCTCGGGGTCTTCGTCGTGGCGGGGACGGTCACCTCGATGCTCGGCGGGCTCTTCGTCTTCCACCTCTCGATCGTGGACCCGTCGATCTTCGGCATCTTCTACGTGCAGGCGATCGTCATCTCGGTGGTCGTGGGCGGCCGGGCCTCGTTCTGGGGTGCGATCGTCGCGGCGATCGCGTTCGTGGCCCTGCCGGAGGTGTTCCGGATGACGGGTGAGGCGAGGCTCGTGGCGTTCGGCGCCGTCCTGATCCTCGTCACCTTCTTCCTGCCCAACGGAGTCGCCGGCCTGGTCCGCAAGCGCGTGCGCGGTCGATGGGGCACGTCCGGCCGCGGCGGCCGTCGGGTTCGGCCCGAGGAGCTCGACCGGAGCGTGGCGCGATGAGCGCGGCACCGACCAACACCCCGCTGGTCACGGTGGAGCACCTGTGGAAGCGCTATGACGGCAGCGTCGCGCTGCGCGACCTGACCTTCGAGGTCTTCGCGGGCGATGTCGTCGGGCTCGTCGGCCCCAACGGCTCCGGCAAGTCGACGCTGGTGGACTGCGTGTGCGGCGTGCTCACCGTCGACTCCGGACAGCTGCGGCTGATGGACGAGGACATCACGTCGCTGCCCACGCACACTCGTGTCCAAAAGGGACTGTCCCGCACCTTCCAGGAGCCGCGCTACTTCCGCAACCTCAGCCTGCTCCAGCACTTCCAGCTGGCGAACCAGGCGCGCGACGGTCACGGGCTCATGTCCTCGTACCTGCGTCTGGCCAAGGTGAACGAGAGCGACGAGCGGGCGGTCCGCCACGCGCGCGAAGCGCTGGCGGAGGTGGGCCTCGCGCCGTTCGCGGACGACTCCCCGGCCGCCCTGTCCTACGGACAGGCGAAGTTGTTCAACCTGGCGCTGGCGCTCGCCGAGCGGCCGCTCGTGCTGTTCCTCGACGAGCCGCTCGCGGGCGTCTCGCCGGCCATGGTGGACAAGCTGGAGCGAAGGCTTCTGGACCTCCGCGACGCGGGCCAGACCATCGTCCTCATCGAGCACGACCTCGACTTCGTCGCACAGATCTGTGATCGCGTGGTGGTGTTGTCGGCCGGCGAGAAGATCGCGGAGGGGCCGCCCAGCGTACTTCGGGAGGATCCCAACGTGTTCGAGGTGCTCATCGGCGGAACGGCGGGTGGGTGACTCATGTTGTCCACACTGGACCTCACCGCCGGGTACCGAACCGACGTGCCCATCGTCAACGGCGTCACGGTCGAGTTCCCGACCTCGGGCGTGTTCCTGGTCATCGGGCCCAACGGGGCCGGCAAGTCGACCTTTCTCGGCAGCCTCTACGGGTTGACCCGGGTGTTCTCCGGCGACATCCGCCTCGACGGCCGCACGCTGGTTCGCGACGCACCGTGGCGGCGACGAGCGCTCGGGATCGGGCTGGTGCCGCAAGGCCGATGCAATTTCCCGTACATGACCGTGCGGGAGAACCTGCGGCTGGGCGCACGGCTCGCGCATCGCGGGTCGGCGACCGAGATGCTGGACCAGCTGGTGGCCCGGTACCCCCGGCTGCGTGAGCGGTGGCGGGTGATGGCCGGCAACCTCAGCGGTGGCGAGCAGCAGATGCTGGAGATGGCCATGGTGCTGGCCGGGCAGCCGCGGGTGCTGCTCGTGGACGAGCCGTCGCTCGGGCTCGCCCCGGTGTGGCGCACGCAGGTCTTCGCCGAGCTGCGGGACCTGGGTGACGACATGCTCGTCGTCGTCGTCGAGCAGAACGTCCGAAGTGCACTGTCGGTCAGCGACCACGTGCTCGTGATGCAGCAGGGCGCGATCTCGTTCCAGGGCTCCCCCGACTCGCTGCTGGCCGACCCACGGCTTCAGGACGCGTTCCTCGGTGCGCGTGGCCGGCAGGCGGCGACCGACGAATGAGGAAGGAAGGTGGGCCAGTGGGCTGGATCGTGGCGGTCGACATCGGCGGAACGTTCACCGACGTCGTGGCGGTGTCCGAGCAGGGACGGCTGGTGCGGCACAAGACGCTGTCCACTCCGGAGCAGCCCGAGCTGGGGGTGCGGCGCGGCATCGAGCATCTGCGCGCGCGGCTGCCGGACCTGCCGGAGGCCGTCCGGATCATCCACGGGACCACGCTGGTGTCCAACGCGCTCATCTCCCGCGGCGGCGGTCCGACCGGCCTGCTCACCACGAGGGGGTTCCGCGACCTGCTGACCACCGGAACCGAGGGCCGGTACTCCCTGTTCGACCCGTTCGCGCCGATGCCCGCTCCGCTGGTGCGACGCCGGCTGCGCCACGAGGTGACCGAGCGGGTGGCCGCCGACGGAGCCGTGGTCGCCGAGCTGGTGGAGGAGGACGTCGAGCGCGCCATCGAGGCCTGGCGGGCGGCGGGCGTGCGGTCGGTCGCGATCTTCTTCGTCAACTCCTATGCCAACCCGGTGAACGAGATCCGCGCGCGCGAGCTCATGGAGCGTTCCGGGGCGTTCGACGCGATCTCGGGGTCCAGCGAGATCAGCCGGCGGCTGCGCGAGATCCCCCGGCTGTCCACCGCGGTGGCCGACGCCTACGTCAAGCCGCTGGTGGTGCGCTACCTGAACCGGCTGGACGAGTGGCTGGACGGCGACGGCTACACCACCAATCGCTACATGATGCAGTCCGAGGGCGGGCTGACCAGCTTCGACGACGCACGCCGCTACCCGATCCGCATCGTGGAGTCCGGCCCGGTCGGCGCGGTCGCGCTCACCGCCGAGATCGCGCGCGTGCGCGGCGACGAGACCGCGATCTCGTTCGACATGGGCGGGACGACAGCGAAGATCTGCGCGGTGCGCGGGGCCGAGCTGCCCATCTCCGAGGAGCTCGAGGTAGCCCGGGAACGGCGGTTCGAGAAGGGCAGCGGCCTGCCGCTGTCGATCCCGAGCATCGACATGGTCGAGATCGGCGCGGGCGGCGGCTCGATCGTCTCGGTGGGGTCCACCGGGTTGATCGAGATCGGCCCGGAGAGCGCGGGCGCGGATCCCGGTCCGGCCTGCTACGGGCTGGGTGGGCGCGCCCCCACCGTGGCCGACGCCGACCTCGTCCTCGGCTACCTGCCGGACGCGCTGGCCGGCGGGACCTTCACCCTCGACCGGAACGCCGCGCGCGAGGCGCTCCAGTCGCTGGACGTGCCGCTGGACGAGTCCGAGCACGGCGAGCACCTCGCCGCGGCCCACGCGGTCTTCGAGCTGGTGAGCCACTCGATGGCGGCGGCGATCGTGCAGCACGGGCTGGACCGCGGGCTCGACATCACCCGGGCGTGCCTGGTCGCCACCGGCGGCTCCGCGCCGGCACACGCCTGGCGGGTGGCGGAGATCGCCGGCATCGACGCCATCCTCATCCCGAACGAGCCGGGCGTCGGCTCCGCGCTCGGCATGTCGATGGCGCCGGTGGGGTCCTCGACAGTCCGGAGTGCCCCGCTCGGCTGCACGGAGGACAACCTCGACGAGATCCGCCGGCTCGTCCAGGCGCTGCGCACCGACGCCTACGCCGCATGGGCGGCGTCCTCCGGGGTGCCGGATCCGCCGAGCCTGAGCTTCTTCGTCACCGCTCGCTACCTCGGCCAGTGGCACGAGCTGGAGATCGAGCTGCCCAAGGGACCGGTCGACGCCGGCTGGCTCGCCGAGCTGAAGGCACGGTTCGAGGCACGGTTCGGCCGGGTCCTGCGGCGCGCGAGCCTCGACTACGGGGTGGAGCTGCTGGACTGGCGGGTGACGGCCACCGAGTCCCAGCACCGTCCCGTCACACCGGGCCCGGTCGAGGACGAACCGGTCCGGGACGCTTCGCCCCGATCACGCGAGGCCTTCTTCGGAGCCGGCCTACGCACCACGCCCGTCCTCGCGCGCAACACGATCACCCAGCGCTGGGTGGACGGACCGCTGCTGCTGGACGAGGCCACGACCACCACCGTCGTCCCTCCACTGTGGAGGGTGCGGGAATCGGCCGGACTGCTCGAGCTGCGAAGGACGCCAACCCATGCTCAGTGAACTCCAGTTCCAGGTCCTCTGGCGGCGCCTGATCGGTGTCGCGGACGAAGCCTCGGCGGTCTTGGTGCGCGGCTCCTTCAGCCCCGCCGTCACCGACATGAAGGACTTCGCGGTGACGCTGCACGACGCCGACGGGAACATGATCGCGCAGAGCCGGGACACCGGAACCATCTCCATTCTGACGGCGCTGATCCGCGGCGTCCCCAAGGTGCTGCGGACCTTCCCCACCGAGACGATGCGACCCGGCGACGCCTTCGCCTCCAACGACCCGTGGCTGTTCGCCGGACACAAGCACGACGTCGTGGTGGTCTCGCCGCTGTTCCGCCGGGGCAAGCTCATCGCCTTCGCGGCCTGCGGTCTGCACGTCGCCGACATCGGTGGCCTCGGCCTGAGCGCGAACGGCTCCGACGTGTACGAGGAGGGCCTGGAGATCCCGCTGATGCGCATCGTGTCGGCCGGCGTACCCGACCAGACGCTGCTCGCCCTCGTCCGGGCCAACGTGCGCGAGGCCGCCTCGGTCCTCGGGGACATCCTCGGCCAGGTCGAGGTGACCCAGGGGGTCGAGGCTCGGCTGAACCAGATGCTCGACGAGTACGACCTGGACGACATCGCCGACGTCGCTGCGCGCATCGTGTCGGACTCGGAGGCGGCGATGAGGTCGGCGATCCGCCGGCTCCCCGACGGCGAGTACCGGGCATCCACCCAGATGGACGGCATGGACGAGCCGGTGCGCATCGAGGTGACGGTCCGGGTACACGACAGCGACTTCTTGATCGACTTCACCGGCACCGACCCGCAGCTGCCGTACGCGATGAACTGCCCGCTCAGCGTCACCTACGCCTGGGCAGCGCACACGGTCCGCACCGCGCTCGCGCCCGACGTGCCGAACAACGAGGGCTGCTACCGGCCCACGCACGTCAGCTCCCCGCCGGGGACGGTCGTCAACCCGTCCCGGCCGGCTCCGGTGGCGGCTCGGCACATGGTGCAGAACGCGCTCGCCGGCGTCCTGGCCAGGGCCCTGTCCACGCCCATCCCGCACCGGGTCGTCGCGGAGAGCGGCCAGCAGTCGATCATGGTCGTACGTGGCGTGGACGGCGACGGCTCGCCGTTCTCCTTCTGGTGGAACATGGCCGGCGGCATGGGCGGCGCACGGGGCATGGACGGCCTGTCCGGCAAGTCGTTCCCGCTGTCGCTGCCCACCATTCCCGTGGAGGTCATGGAACGCGCGGCGCCGATCCGCGTGCTGGCGAAGCGGCTCGTCGCCGACTCGTGCGGGCCCGGCGCCTTCCAGGGCGGCCTCAACCAGGAGATCGAGTTCACCGTCGAGTCCGGCGACCGCTTCACCGTCACCCCGCTCATCGAACGGCAGCGGCACGCCGCTCGCGGGCTCTTCGGCGGCCTGGCCGGCGCGACCGGAAGCTTCCTGGTCGACGGTGCGCCGGCGCACGGGAAACGGCCGGTCAGCGTGCCGCGAGGCGGGGTCGTCTCGGCCTCCGGCGGAGGCGGTGGCGGGTACGGCGACCCGTCCGAGCGCGACGTCGACCGGGTCGTGTCCGACCACGCCGACGGGTTGATCAGCCGGGACTTCGTCGCCCGCTGGTATCCGCACGCCCTGGACCAGATTCCCACACCCATGGAGGAGAGGCGATGAGCAGGAGCGCCGTGCACACCGACCGTGCACCCAAGTCGAAGAACCCGTTGTCCCAGGCCGTCATACACGGCGGGGTCGTGTACTGCGCGGGCCAGGGTCCGCTGGACCCGAACACGGGCGAGATCGTGCCCGGCGGCATCGAGGCGCAGACGCGGCAGACCTTCGACAACATCCGCGCCGTCCTGGCCGCGGCCGGAACCTCGCTGGCCGACGTCCTCACCGTGACGTGCTACCTGCGCAAGCGCGAGGACATCGCCGGCTTCAACGCCGTCTACCGGGAGGTGTTCACCGAGCCGTATCCGGCACGGTCGGCCTTCATCGTCGGCGACCTCTTCATCGACATCGACATCGAGGTAGTCGTCACGGCCGCCCTGCCGTCGACTGCGTGACACGCGGCCGGCTTTCCGCCACACCCGCCCAGCCAGTGCAAAGGACCACCGATGACAGACCCGATGCGGCCTGCGCCCGCCACCGTCCTGGTCGAGCGGGACGACGGCGTCGTGCGCATCCTGCTCAACCGGCCGGCACACGGAAACGCCGTCAACCGCGCGATGGCGGCACGGCTGTCCGACGTGCTGGACCAGGTCAGGGCCGACGACACCGTGTCCGCCGTCATCCTCGGCGGCGCCGGCGACCGGTTCTTCTGCACCGGAGGCGACGTCAAGGAGTACGGGACCCTCTCGCCCGAGGAGCTCGGCGACCAGTTCGCCCGGATGCGCGCGGTCTGCTCGATGATCGAGGCGCTGCCGGTTCCCGTGGTTGCCGCGATCGACGGGCCCGCGGTGGGCGGCGGGCTGGAGCTGGCGCTCGCCTGTGACATCCGCATCGCGTCGGGGCGCGCGTGGTGCCAGCTGCCCAACGTCCGGCTCGGTGTGGTCACGGCCTGGGACGGTGGCCGCCGGCTGGCCGAGCTGGTGGGCACGTCGCGGGCCCGGGAGATGGTGTTCAGCGGTCGGCGCGTCACCGCGGCCGAGGCGCTCGCCATCGGCCTGGTCACCTCGGTCGCACAGTCCGCACGGGACGCGGCGGGAGAGTTCGCGGCCACCGTGGCGCGCGCCCCGGTGGCCGCCGTTCGGCGGGTCAAGGAGGTCGTGCGAAGCCGGTGCCACGGCCACGACTGCCCGGCGGCCGGCGCGGGCGGCGCGGCTGACGCCGTGCTCGACCTGTGGTTCTCGGTCGGGACGATCCGCCAACCTGCCGGCGTCCCGGCCGCGGAGGGCGGTGAGGGTCATGCCCGGACCGCCGAGTGACGTGCCGGCCGCCGCGGGGCCACTCGCCGGGGTGACCGTGTTGGAGCTCGGCCACGCTCTCGCCGGGCCGTTCTGCGCGATGTTGCTCGGCGACCTGGGTGCGGACGTCATCAAGGTCGAGCCCCCGACCGGCGACATGCTGCGGCACAGTGGACCCTTCGACGGTCCGGAGAGCCTGTACTTCACGGCGCTGAACCGGAACAAGCGCAGCGTCGTCGTCGATCTGAAGTCGCCCGAGGCGCGGCGGGTCGCCGAGCAGCTGCTGATCCGTGCGGACGTCGTGATCGCGAACTTCCGCGCCGGCGTCGGCGCCCGGCTGCACGTCTCCTACGAGGACGCCGCCCGGGTGAACCCGGCCGTCATCTACCTGAGCATCAGCGGGTACGGGTCGACCGGGCCGAACGCGAGGTGGGGCGGGTTCGACCAGGTCGCCCAGGGCGCTTCGGGACTCATGAGTGTCACCGGGACGACCGGATACACCCGGGTGGGCGTGCCGATCGGCGACGTGCTGGCCGCGACCTACGGCACGGTCGGCGTGCTCGGCGCCCTGCATCGGCGGTCTTCGACCGGCCGCGGCGAGCACGTGGAGACCTCCCTGCTCTCCGCGCTGGTCTCCAGCCTCGGCGTGCTGGCCGAGACCTACCTGTCGCGGGGCGAGGTCCCCTCCCCCGCCGGCAACGATCATCCGGTGCTGTGGCCCTACGGCGTGTTCGAGGCCCAGGACGGAATGATCAACGTCGCGGTCGCACACAACGGCCTCTGGCGGCAGCTGTGCGAGGTCCTACACCGCGAGGACCTCGGCAGGGCCGAACGATTCGCGACCAACGAGCTGCGCGTGCGCCACCGGGACGAGATCCGGGAGCTGCTCAACGGCGAGTTCGGCAAGCACACCAGAGACTGGTGGACCGCACGGCTCAACGCGCACGGCATCCCGGCCGGACCGGTCAACACGTTGGCGGAGGTCTTCGCCGATCCACAGGTCCTCGCCCAGGATCTGGTCGCGGAGGTGACCGGAGCCGGCGGCCGGCCCAGGCGGACGCTGGGCAGCCCATTGAGGTTCTCCGCCGGGTCACGGCCCGTTCGCTCCGCCGCACCGGACCTCGGCGCGGACACCGACGAGGTGCTCGCCCAGGTCGGCTTCGCCAAGCCCGTGATCGAGGACCTCCGTCGGTCCGGCGTGGTGGGACGCACCGCATCGGCGGAAGGAGTCGCGTGGGCATGAGGTTCGTACGGTTCGGTGACTCGGGGCGGACGGGCATCGTCATCGACGGCCCCGACGGCTCGGTCGTCGTCGACGTGCTCGCGACGGTGGAGCGGGCCCGCGTCGAGCTGGGCAGCGAGACCAGCGCGGTGGTCGGCGGCCTGCTCAAGGACGGGTCATGGCGAGAGCTGATCGGCGCGTGGGACGCGGCGGGACGCCGGCACATCCGCGAGCTGGCCGACCGTGCGGAGCGGCGACTGCGTGCCGGCGACGACCGCATCGTGGCTCGTCCGCTGGTACAGCTGCGGCTCGGCCCGCCACTGCCGTCACGCCGCGGCCGCGTCTTCGCCCTGGGCGCCAACTTCTCCGACCACGCCTCCCAGGCCTTCTCCCGGATGTCCGGCCACGGGATGACCCCGGACGCGGCGCGGTCGGAGCACGACCGGGGCCTGCCGCCGTGGGGCTTCCAGGTCATCCCGGACGTGATGATCGGACACGACGCCCCGGTCACCGCGCCGCGCGGAGTCGAGCGGCTGGACTACGAGGCGGAGGTCGCGGTCGTGCTCGCGACGGGCGGACGGAACCTCACGGCCGGGGAGGTGTCGTTCTGGGGGCTCTCCGCCTTCAACGACTTCAGCATCCGGGACGGGCTCACCGAGGGATCTGGCGTGGACCGCGGCCCGCTCGTCTGGGCCCTGGCGAAGAACTTCCAGACGGGCAAGTCGATGGGTCCCTGTGTCGCGGTCGACGCCGGGATCGACATCGACGACGTGCCCTTCACACTGGCGGTCAACGACGAGGTCCGGCAGCGGGCGTCGACGAGCCAGATGATCTACTCGTTCACCGAGGTCGCGACGTTCCTGTCGCGCTACCTGGACCTGCTTCCCGGAGACGTCATCACCTCCGGCACGCCGAAGGGCACCGCGCTCGACAGCGACCTGCCGTACCTGGCCGCGCACGACGACGTGCGGGTCCGGATCGCCGAGGTCGGTGAGCTCCGGAACACCATCGCCCCCTGGTAACCGGCGTTCGCGCGGTTGCCCGTCTCACGCAGCGGGAGGCATCGTGGAAACGATCACGACGGCCGGCGAGACACGCCTCGACGTGCTCGAGCGGATCGAGCGCCGGGTGCTGTGGTTGGCCACGGCCATCGTCGACCACGCGAACCGGGTGCGGCCGAACCCGTCCGGGCTCAAGGTCGGCGGCCACCAGGCGTCGTCGGCGTCGCTGACGACGATCATGACCTCGCTCTGGTTCCGGCACCTTCGCGCGGAGGACCGGGTGTCGGTCAAGCCGCACGCCTCACCTGTGCTGCATGCCATCAACTACCTGCTCGGCCGGCTGGACACGTCCTACCTGACCACGTTGCGGGCCTTCGGCGGCCTGCAGAGCTATCCCAGCCGCACCAAGGATCCGGACCCGGTCGACTACTCCACCGGATCCGTCGGCATCGGCGCGACGGCACCCGTCTGGGGCGCGCTGGCACGGCGGTACCTGTCGTCCGTCGGCGACGTCGAGCACGGCCCGGTGGGACGGCAGTACTCGCTGCTGGGCGACGCCGAGCTGGACGAGGGGGCGGTGTGGGAGGCGGTTCTCGACGCCAACGTGCTCGACCTCGGCGAGGTCGTGTGGATCGTGGACGTGAACCGGCAGTCACTGGACCGGGTCATCCCGGGCATCGCGATCGGCCGGGTGCGCGGCATGTTCGAGGCGGCCGGGTGGCAGGTGCTGACCGTCAAGTACGGCACGCTGCTCGAGGAGCTGTTCGCCCGTCCGGGCGGACAGGCGTTGCGCACCCGGATGGACGAGATGTCCAACCCCGAGTACCAGCGGCTGCTGCGCTGCGGTCCGGGTGAGCTGCGCGACCGGCTGGTCGACGGCGTCGAGCCGGTGGCCACGGCCGTCGCCCACCTGGACGACGACGCGCTGCGGGCGTCGATCCGCAACCTCGGCGGCCACGACCTCGACGCGCTCGACCACGTCTACCGCTCCATAGACGACACCCGACCCACGGTGATCTTCGCCTACACGATCAAGGGCCGTGGCCTGCCGATGGAGGGACACCCGCAGAACCACTCCGCGCTGCTCACCGCCGAGCAGCTCGGCGAGCTGGCGGCCGGCCTCGGCGTGGACGAGAGCGAGCCGTGGGCCCGGTTCGCCGACGACAGTGACGCCGGGCGGTGGTGCGCCGACACGGCCGCCCGACTCGACCGGCCCGAGCCGCGACCGGCGTCGCCGCCGCCGCTACCGGCCGACCTCGGCCGCACGCCGGCCGGGACGGCCACGACCCAGGCGGCCCTGGGACGTGCGTTGCTGGACCTGAGCCGGCTGGCACCCGAGACGGCCCGGCGCATCGTGACGGTGAGCCCCGACGTCGCGTCCACGACCAACCTCGGCGGTTGGGTGAACAAGGTCGGCGTCTGGTCGGCCCGCGAGCGGGTCGACTGGTTCGCCGACAACGCCGAGACCATCCTGCACTGGCGCGAGCGGCCCACCGGGCAGCACATCGAGCTCGGCATCGCCGAGACCAACCTCGTCGGCCTGCTCGGCGAGCTGGGCGCGACGTGGAGCCGGTGGGGCCAGCCGCTGCTGCCGATCGGGGTGCTGTACGACCCGTTTCTGGCCCGAGCCCTGGAGCCGTGGTCGTTCGGCATCTACGCCGGCGGCCAGTCGATCCTCGTGGGCACCCCGTCCGGCGTCACGCTCGCGCCCGAGGGCGGAGCACACCAGTCGATCACCACACCGTCGATAGGGCTGGAACAGCCTGGCTGCGTCACCTACGAGCCAGCCTTCGCCGTCGACGTCGAATGGATCCTGCTGGCCGCGCTGGGGCGGCTGGGCCGCCCGGACGGATGCTCGGCGTACCTGCGGCTGTCCACCCGCCCGGTCGACCAGACGCTCGCCGCGGTGCCCACCGATCCGTCGGCCAGGGAACGCCGGCGCCGGCAGGCGGTCGCGGGCGGCTACCCGCTCCGGCGCGCCGCACGACCGGACGTCACCATCGCCGCGATGGGCGCGGTCGTCCCCGAGGCACTGACCGCTGCCGACCGCCTGGACGCCGCCGGAGTCGCCGCCGACGTCGTCTGCGTCACCAGCGCCGACGTGCTCTTCCGCGCCGTGCGAGCCCGGCAAGGCCAGGACGACGGTCCGATGTGGATACTCGACCAGACGCTCCCCGGCGAGCGGGCGTGCCCGCTGGTGACCGTGCTGGACGGCCACCCACACACCTTGACGTTCCTCGCCACGGTCAACCGGGTCCCGCACACCGCGCTCGGGGTCACCCGGTTCGGGCAGTCCGGCTCGTTGGCGGAGGTCTACCGCCACCACGGCATCGCCGCCGACGACATCGTGCAGGCCGCCCTCGACCTGTCCGAATGACCGACAAACGCCCTGGCCCGCAACAACGCTCTCAGAGGCCGGCCAAATCGACCATGGCAAATCAGCCAGGTGCAGATCGGGATGCCCTCGCGTTGTGGCGCGGTGCGGCCATGCGGGACGTCGGCCTGCAGGACAGTGCGGCGTTCGACGCGGCGGTCACCCGGCTCGAGGGCCTGCGCCTGACGGCCATGGCGGCACTCCGCTCCCGATCGTGCTGGAGGTCCGGGCACGCAACACCGATGACGCCGTGTGCGGATCGGCCCCGGCTTCACCGTGGAGACAACCCCGCGAGTGGTCAGGTGTAGTACCGCGCAAGGGCCGCGGCGGTGTCGGCCACGCGGGCGCGGAGCTCGGGTGGGTGGAGCACCTCCAGGTCGGCGCCGAAGCCGAGGATCAGCCGCTGGGCGTGGTCGAGGCTCTCGATCGGAACGGTCGCCTCGACCCACCCCGCGGCGTCGGGGTCGCCGGCGGTCTCGGTGACGGCGCGGTGAACGGCCGGCTCGACGACCGTCGGCAGGCGCTCGAGCAGCGCGGGGGACACGCGGATCGTCGCCGTGTCGGTGTGGCGCCTGTCGTCGAAATCGTCCACATAGGACTTCCAGTGGGCGGCGAGGTCGAACCCGGCCGGCCGGGTGAAGCCCTCGTCCAGCACGGTCAGATCGAGGATCGCCGACACCCGGTACGTGCTCACCCGGCTGCTCGCACCCACCAGGTACCAGCGTCCCGACTTGAGGACCAGCCCGTACGGGTCGAGGGTGCGGTCGACCTCGGCCGGCGCGCGCCAGCGCCGGTACCTGATCCGGATCCGCCGCTCCCGCCACACCGCGTCGGCCGCGGCCGCCAGCGCCGGGGCGTCGTCCGGCTCGTGGTACCAGGCGGGCGCGTCCAGGTGGAACCGCTCGCGGATCCTCGTCGCCCGGTCACGCAGGTCCGGCGGCAGCGACGCGGTGAGCTTCAGCCACGCCGCCGCCACCTCGGCACCCAACCCCAGGTCCCGGGCCGCACCGGGCAGACCCGTCAGGAACAGCGACTCGGCCTCCGGCTCGGTCAGCCCCGTCAGCCGCGTGCGGTAGCCGTCGACCAGCTGGTAGCCGCCGGCGTGCCCGGCCTCGCCGTACAGCGGCACCCCCGCCGCGTGCAGCGCCTCGACGTCCCGGTACACGGTCCGCACGGACACCTCGAGGTCCTCGGCCAGCTGTGCCGCCGTCAGCCGGCCCCTGGTCTGCAGCAGGAGCAGCAGCTGGACGATCCGGGAGGCGCGCACGACGAACCCTAAACCAACTGACATCGGATGTCAGTGGACCGGCCATAGCGTTCCCGCCATGAACGACTTCGACTTCCTCGTCGGCACCTGGGACTCCGTCCAGCGCCGGCTCGTCAAGCCCCTCACCGGCAGCGACGAATGGGACGAGTTCACCGGCCGGACCCGCTGCTACAGCCTGTTCGACGGCGCCGCCAACCTCGACGAGGTCACCTTCCCCGAGAAGGGCTTCGGCGGCGTCACGCTGCGCCTGCTCAACCGCGAGACCGACGAGTGGTCGATCTACTGGGCGAACTCCCGCACCGGCATCCTCGCGCTGCCGCCGGTGGTCGGCCGGTTCGTCGACGGCGTCGGCGAGTTCTTCAGCGAGGAGGACTACGAGGGCCGGCCGATCGTGGTGCGCTACCGCTGGTTCGACATCACCGGCACGAGCGCGCGGTGGGCGCAGGCGTTCTCGGTCGACCGGGGCGAGACCTGGGAGACCAACTGGGCCGCGGAGTTCACGAGGACCGGACGGGGTGCGTAGCGGCGAGGTGCCTAGCCGAAGAGGATGCGGCGAGCGGCGGCCCGTCCGAGTGGCGTGCGCAGCAGGGTGAACGCCGTCGTCGCGGCGGTGGGTGTGCGCACCCGGGCCAATCCCCGGCGTAGCATCAGCCGTCCTCGGAAGCGGGCCCGCAGCGCGGCTCCGTCGTAGTGAGCCAGCGCATCCGGGCGCCCGGATCGCAGGGCGTCGTCGAGGACGGCGACGGCGAGCTCCGACAGCCGCAGGCACGGGTCGAGGCCGCCGGCGGTGAGCGGAGAGACCGCACCCGCCGCGTCTCCGACGAGAAGCCCGTCAGCGCAGCTGATCCGGCGGAGCAGGCCACCGACGGGGATCGGCCCCCCGCGTCGTTCGACCTGTTCCGGGCGATCGACGCCGGGCAGTCCGGGCGCCGCGGCGCCGAACCGCTCCAAGGCCCGGCGAAGACCGCCGGGAAAGCGGTTGGCATAGCCGCCCACGCCGACATGGGCATGCCGCCCATCGTTGACGACCCAGGCCAGGTACCCGGGAGCAAGCGTTGGGTCGAGCACGCAGTGAAATGCCGGGGGCCGCTCGCTGCGGGGAATCGTGAAGACCTCCTCGGCACCGACCAGCAGGTGGTGGTTGCGGCTCAGGGCGAGGTCGCGGGCGACGTGCGAGCGGGCTCCGTCGGCGCCGACGACGAACCGCGCGCGCACCCGGGTCGGACCCCCGTCCCGACTGGCCAGCTGGAACGTGTCGGCTCGCCGGCCGGTATAGCGAGTGCCCAGCGCTATCCGCACCCCGGCATCGGCCGCGGTGCGCGCTGCTGCCGCGTAGAGCGGCGCCATGTCGCCCACCCGGTACTCGTCTCGCGCGCTGACCAGGGTCACCGGATTGCGCAGGCTCGGCGGGTAGAGCACCACTCGTCGAATCGGTGGTCCGAGGCATTCGGGAGGCAGCGGGAAATCGTCGAGCGTGCGCCGAACGAAGATCCCTGTGGTGCGGATGGCGCCGGTCAGCGCGGGCCGCCGGTCGACCAGCAGTACGTCGTGGCCGCGTTGGGCGAGCAACCTGGCCGTGTGCAGCCCGGCCAACCCGGCCCCCACAACCAGCACGTCGACGATCACGTATCGACTATCGTTAAGTTCCTACCGAATTTCAATAGGCGATCGGGAGTCCGGTGATGGCGTTGATCATCTCGGCGGCCCGTTCGCAGGCGGACGCCGGCTCGAGGCGGCCGACCAGCACCGCCTCGAGCATGGCCTGCAGTTGCACGGACACCCGCGCGTACTGGGTCGTCGCCGGCCGTACGGTCGCGCCGGCCAGCATCCGGCCGGTCGTGCACAGGAACGGCGAGCCCTCGCTCGCGCGGGTGACCGCGGACTTCCGGGACGCCAGCTGCCAGGTCGCCGTCGACATCCCGATCTGCGCCTCGGTCGAGACGACGTCGCGGAGCAGCCGCATCGCCTGGCCGGACTGCCTGGCCTGCCGGAAGATCGCGTAGGCCATGCCGCCGGACAGCGTGGTGTCGACCCGGTGAGGGCCGGTCGGCACGCTGGTGAAGCCGAACACGTCGAGCAATCGCTCGCGGGGCAGCGACGCCGCCTCGGCGAGCGCGACGGCGTCGTAGCTGCCGCCGAACGCGAGGCTGGCCTGGCCCTGAGCGAGCTGGCGGATCGGTCGGTCCCACTCGTACGACACGACGTCGGCGCTGACCAGACCCTCGACCACGAGACCGCGGAGGAAGGCGAGGCACTCCACCGTCCGGGGCGTGTGCAGGGTGATCCGGCCGGACTCGACGACCCTCGCCCCGTTCGCGGCGAGCAACGCGAGCAGGCAGTACGTCGTCGTCTCCCCGCCCCGCGAGCCGCCCGGGAGGGTCAGCGGCGGATGGTCGCCGTCCCGGCGCAGCGTGCGCAGCACCGCAGCAAGATCATCCCAGGTCCGCGGCTCGGCCCGATCGGTGCCGGCGAGGTCGTCGCGTCGGTACCACAGCCCGGCGACGTCCGCCTCCGCCTGCACCGCGACCGTGCGTTCCCGGTACTGGTTCGCCGAGCGGAACGGCTCCAGGAAGTCGGTCTCGTACTCCCGGCGGATCCAGTCGGGGTCGAGCTCGTCCAGCGGGGCGAGGAAGCCGGAGGCGGCGAACTCGCGCGTCCACACCGAGTCGATCACCGCGAGGTCCGGCGCGCGCCCCTCGGCGACCGCGTGGATCAGAAAGCTGTGCAGGTCCGCGAGGTCGACGGTGGCGATGTTGAGCACCAGCCCGTCCGGGGTCACCTGCCGGATCTGCTCCTCCCACCGGCCGTCCGGCACCACGACGCGTACCTCCGCCGCGGACCGCTTGCCCGCGATCCAGTGTGGGTTGACGAACGAGCCGCGGCGTCGGTGGCGGAGCACCACGCCCTCCTCGGCCAGCTCGGACAGCGCCCGGTTGACCGGGGTTCGGCTGATGCCGTAGGTGCGGCACAGCTCGTGCTCGGTGGGCAGCCGCGCGCCCGGCGCGTACCGCCCGCTCACGATCTGCTCCATCAGCAGGGTCTTCAGCTGCACGTACACCGGCAGCGGCCGGCTCGAGTCGATCGCCTCCTGCACCCGCCACCCCTATCGGCACGCTCCCTGTGCCCGGGCCATTATGCCGCCACCACCGCGCGGGTTCACGTTAAGCGAGGTGCTCCAGGCAGAGCGTGCCGATCACGGCGGCCGGCCAGGCGAACCAGTGACGAGCGAGCCAGGCGCCAGTGCCGGCGTCGTACGTCTCCGGCAGCAACCCGTCGACGCTCGCCACCGCATCGAGCCGGCGCACCACCGCCTCGAGCCGGTCCCGGTCGGTGGTGGCCAGCGCGACGGCGAGCTCCTGCACGTCCCCGAGCGACCAGGTACCAGGCGTGTGCGCCGAGCCGAGCCCGCCGAACCGGCCGGCCACGTAGCCGGGGTTGTGCGGGGAGAACGCGTACCGCATCGTCGCGGTCCAGACCGGGTCGGTCAGGCCGCAGAACCCCCACAGCGGGGCGAACGCGGTCGGCAGGTCGTTGGCGTCCTGGTAGCGACGGCGGCCGCCCGCGCAGTCGCTCTCGTACGCCCACTGCTGGCCGTACGGGCCGACACAGCGGAACCGCCGGTCGATCGCGGAGCGCAGCCCGTCGGCCACCCGGCCGAGCTGGAGCCGGCCGATGCCGAGCTCGGCCGACCACCGGTCCAGCCGCGTCGCCGTGTACCAGTAGAGGATCTGGTTGGAGAGCACGAAAGGCAGCTCCGCCCGCTCGTCGGCCGGGCTCTCCTCGCTGACCAGCAGCCCGTCCGGGCCGTCGCGGGGCAGCGTCTGCCACACCTGCGCGACGAGGCCGCCCCAGGCGCGAGCACGCTCGGCCGGTGCGGCGCCGGGGTGGTCCGGCCAGCCGCCGGCCGCATCCCGGTGATCGGCGAGCTCCAGCAGCGGGTACAGCTGCTGGTCGGCCTGGAGCGCGTGGTCCTTCGGCCGCCCGTCCGGCAGTTGGCTGCGTGCCCACCGGCCGTCCGGTCCCCGGCCGCGCAGGAACAGCCAGCGCAGGTGGCTCCCGACTGTCGCGTGGTCGCCGACCGCGAGCAGCAGCTGGGCCTGGTAGTAGGCGTCCCTCGTCCAGCTGAGCGGAAGCAGCCGGTGGTCGGTGAGGATGGCGCCGGCGGCGGTCGTGGTGCAGCCGCGAACGTAGCGCAGCGCGCCCCGGGTGATCCGTGCCAACTCCGGGCACGGGTCCTCGGGGGGCCGCGGCGTCTCGGTCGGATCGGGCCCGGCCCAGGGACCGACCTCGGGTCCGGTCTCGGGTACGGGGTCCGGGTCCGGTTCGAGCGAGACCACGACGGTGACCGTCACCTGCTGCCCGCCGGGCACGGCCAGCGTGGCCTCGCCGTCCGGCTCCGCCGACCAGCGTGCGGGATGGCCAGCGGTGCGGCCGGCGGTCACGGTCACGGTGACCGCCGCGGTGGCCGGCAGCGCCGGGGCGGTGAGCTCGACGCGGGCGGGGTCGACCCGGACGTCGGTGTGCACGGCGAGCAGCTCCGGCGGGTCGACCTCGGTGATCTCGGCGAGCGCCGAGCGGTCGAGGCGGCCGCGCAGCCGCAGCACCGCGCCGGGCCCGGCAGGACCGGACCGGATCACGTAGCGCTGGACGACCTCGGCGCGGCCGGCCGGTGCCCACGCGGCGGCTTCGCACGACCACCCGTCGCCGCGGCGGCGCCAGACCGGCCGGCCGGTGGCGTCGAGGCCGGCGACCCGGGCGGCCTCGTCCTCGCCGGGCAGCTCCAGGCGCAGGAAGCCGAACCGCTCCTCGGTCATCCAGGTCCGGTACCGGCGGACGGCGTCCGGGTCGCGGCGCCACCGCTCGTCGAACGGCGGCATCCCGGACAGCTCGACGAAGCCGTGCCGGTCGTGCGCCCGGCCGACCGACAGCCAGCAGCCGTCGGCGCCGAAGGACGCGGCGAGCACGCCGTTGCCGGTGTCGACCGGCTTGCGCAACTCGGCGGCCGGGACGACCGACTCGCTCAGCCCGATCACGACGGCGCGGCGAGGTGGGCGGCGCCGGTGTGCTCCACCGACCCCGCACGGTAGAGCTCCGGCTGCCGCAACGCGAGCGCCGGCTCCGTGACGCGTTCGCGCACGATCTCGCCGAGATCGACCGTGTGCCACAGCACCTGCTCGGCCGGACCCGCCTCGGCGAGCACCTCGCCCTTCGGCCCGGCGATCAGCGACCCACCGCAGAACCCGCCGCCCGCCAGGTTGGCGGCCACCGCGAACAGCTGGTTGTCCTGCGCCCGCGCCCTCGTGCGCAGCCGGAGCAGATGCTCGAAGCCGACCGGCACCGCGGACGGGATGACCAGGAGCTGCGTGCCGGCGAGGGCCAGGGTGGTGGCGAGCTCGGGGAAGGCGTGCTCGAAGCAGATCAGCGGGCCGAGCCGCCCGGCCGGAGTGTCCACTGTGACCAGTCGGTCGCCGGCCGCGAAGTGGCCGACCTCCGCCGGGTACAGGTGCGTCTTGCGGAACGAGTGCACCGCACCGCCCGGGGTCACCACCACCGCGCTGTCGTGGAGCGTGTCGCCGTCGCGTTCCAGCAGCCCGACCACGACCGTGGTGTCCAGCTCGGCGGCCAGCCGCCTGGTCTCGGTCACGGCGGGGCCGTCCAGCGGCTCGGCCAGCTCGGCACCGCGCTCGGCGACCAGCGCGAGGTCGTAGCCGCTCAGGCACAGCTCCGGCGTGACGACGAGGTCGGCCTCCCCGCCGTGCGCGCGCAGGGCGGCGAGGTAGCGGTCGACATTGCCCGCGACGTCGCCGGGCACCGCCGCGAGCTGCAGCACGGCGATCGTTGTCTCGGTCATCCCTTGACTCCTCCGGCGAACAACCCGCGGACGTAGTACCGGTTCAGCAGAGCGAACAACACGAGGGGCGGCAGGACCGCGATGATCGAGCCGGCCGCGACCAGGTTCTCCTGCGCCAGATGCGGGGACTGGAGGTTGGCCAGCCCCACGGTCAGCGGCTGGTGGTCCCGGTCGAGCAGGCTCAGCCCGAGCAGCAGGTCGTTCCACACGAAGACGAAGTCGATGATCGCGAACGACACGATGCCCGGCATCGCGAGCGGGAGCACGATCCGCCGCAGGATGTCCAGGTGCCGCGCGCCGTCGATGCGGGCCGCCTCCAGCAGCTCCTCCGGCACGTCGGCGAAGAAGCTGGACATCATGAACACCGCCCAGCCGGCGCCGAACGCGGTGTGCACCAGGATTATCCCGAGGAACTGAGTGTCGCCTGTGGACAGACCGAGCGTGCGCAGCCAGGGCAGCAGCGGGATCAGGATGATCTGCACCGGGACGATCATCGTGCTGATCAGCAGCAGGTAGACGATCCGCTTGCCGGCGAAGCGCATCCTGGCGAAAGCGTAGGACGCCATCGCGCCGGTCACCACGGTGAGCGCGACGGAGCCGACCGCGATGACGAAGCTGTTCACCGCGTAGCCGGACAGCGCCTCCCGCCAGGCCTCGACCAGGTTGTCGAGGGTCAGGTCGCCAAAGCCGGCGTGCCACCAGCCTTCCCGCGTCTGCCCGATCGGCACCGCCGCGATCATCGCCGCGGTGGCGACCGGCACCAGCCACAGCAGGCTGAGCACGGTCACCGACCCGTACAGCAGTACCGCGGACGTCCTGCCGCGCCTCATCGCGACTCCCCCCGGCCCATCAGGCTGCGCAGGTACGGGTAGGCGAGGAGCACCATCACCACCGACATGAGCACCGCGATCGCCGCGCCGACTCCGGCCTTCGGCTCGGTGAGGAACGCGAACGCCTGCTGCCACAGCAGCAGCGCGAGCACGGTGGTGTCCTGCGCCGGGCCGCCCTCGGTCATCACGTACACGATGTCGAACGTGCGCAGCGCGAAGATCACGCTCACGACGTAGGTGATGATCAGCGGCTTGCGCAGGTGCGGGATCAGCACGTAGCGCACCACCTGGCGGGCACGGCAACCGTCGATGCGCGCGCTGTCCACCAGCTCGCCGGGCAGCGAGGAGAGCCCCGCGGTGTAGGTGACGACCCCGAACCCGGTGAACGCCCACACCGCGGGCAGGATCAGCGACAGGTTCACCAGCCGCAGCTCGGCGAACCCGAGATCGAGGTACCCGACGTCGGCGAGCCACTCGCCGGTTCGGACGTGCAGCGGTCCCCAGTCGATCGCGAAGTCCAGGCGCAGGGCGCGCAGCACGGCGTTGAGCAGGCCGACGTCCGGGTCGGAGTTGTAGACGAACGACCAGATGACGCCGGCAGCGGCGAGCGAGATCGTCATCGGCAGGATGAACACGGTCCGGAACAGCGGGGCGAGTCGCCCGAGGTGCCAGATCAACACGCTGACCAGCAGGGCGAACCCGGTCACCAGGACCGGGAACACGGCCAGCCACACCAGCGAGTTGAACGCGGCGTTCCAGAACTCGTCGGCCCCCAGCGCCGTGGTGTAGTTGGCCGTACCGACCGGGTACCAGGTCGAGGTGTCCGCGGGATCCCACGGCGCGAGCAGGCTCCACTCGAAGAGGCTGGACAGCACGGTCTGCACGGCCGGCCAGAGGTAGAACCCGGCGAAGACCAGCACCAGCGGCCCGATGAACACCCAGGCGACGCGCTGGCCACGCCGGCGCCGGCCGCGCATCGCCCGCCCGGTCGTGGCGGGCGTCGTCGTCCCGGCCGGCTGCTCCGCCCGGTCCGCCGTCGGGGTCCGCGGCGCGGTCATTTAGCCGACCGGGTGTCAACCTCGGTCATCGCCTCGACGAACGCGTCGACCGAGTGGTCCCGGGCGAGCTGCGCGAGTGCCTGGGTGTAGGTCACCTGGACCTCCCCGCCGATCCAGTCGTCGAGGTCGTAGGCCGCGTCGACGTTCCCCTTCGGCCACAGTTTCGCGGCCTCCCGGTCGTTGACGGTCGGGTACACGCTGGTCGGCACCTGGAGGTTCGGCGCGATGTAGCCGCCGATCTTCGCCCAGATCCGCTGTGCGTCCGCGGAGCCGAGGTACTCGAGCAGCGCGCGGGTCGCCGCCTCGTGCTCGGTCGACTTGGCGCCGATGAACAGGTCGCCGCTGACCGCCTGGGCCGCCGGCACCGACGGGTCGTAGGCCGGCATGGGGAAGAACGCCAGGGTCTTGCCCGGCTCGATGCCCTCGTCGCACTCCGCCGGCGCGATCGAGTTGACGAACGCGCCCTGGTTCTGGAACGCGTAGTCGCCCTTGGCCCGGGCGCAGGTGGCGTCGGTGAACCCCGCGGAGAGCGCGTTGGCGGGGAAGTAGTCGCGCATCAGGTCGGACAGCACCGTGAATGCCTCGACGACCCGCTCGTCGTCCCAGCCGAGCTCGCCGTTCTGCAGCTGGTGGAACACCTCCGGCCCGGCGACCCGCAGCAGTACCGGGTCGGCCCACTGGGTCAGCGGCCACCCGTCCTTGCCGCCGACCGCGAACGGCTCGACCCCGGCCGCGCGCGCCGTGTCCGCCGCGTCGAGGAACCCGTCCCAGGTCGTCGACGGCTCGATGCCCAGCCGCTTGAGGTGGGTCGGGTCGTACCAGATCAGCCCGTTGACGTTGCCCTTGAAGTAGACCGCCTCCGTGGCGTCGCCGGCGCCCTTGGCCACGTCACGGAGGGAGGCGGGGTAGGCGCCGTCGGCCACCCAGGTCTCCCACATGTCGTCGAGCTCGAGCAACAGGTGCTGGCGGGACAACGTGCGGATGATGCCGGGCAGGGCCACCGACACGTCCGGCGGCGAACCCTGCGCGAACTGCTGGGTCAGCAGCGCCTGGGTCTGGTCGAACGGCACCTGCTCGACGCGTACGTCGATGTCCGGGTGCTTGGCCTCGAAGCCGTCGATGACCTTCTGGAAGGCGTCCCCCTCCGAGCCGGTCCAGTTGGCGACGACCCGCAGCTCGCCGGCGAGCTCGTCGCTGCCGGCGTCTCCGTCGCCGCACCCGCTCGCGACGAGCGCCAGCACGCCGACGGCAGCCGTGACCACGACGGAACGGATGCGGTGGCGCATCAACTTGTTCATGGAAGCTTCCTTCGTCACCAGCTGGCGATCGGATCGTTACTCTGCGTTTTGTCATCGGAGAGATACAAAATGGTGGCGCCGCCTGCCGGTGATGTCAAGAGGAACCGGGTGGTCAGTCGGTGAAGGTGAGGATTTGGCGTGTGGTGGTGCCGGTGGCGAGGGTGTCGAATGCTGTGTTGAGTTCGCCTGGGTGGATGGTGTTGTCGTGTAGCTGCTCGACGGGCAGGCGGCCGGCTTGGTGGAGGGCGAGGAGGCGGGGGATGTCTCGGCGTGGGACTGCGGAGCCGAGGTAGGAGCCGAGGAGGTGTCGTTGCTCGGTGATGAGGGAGAGCGCGGGGATGGTGAGTTCCGCGTCGGGTGGTGGTAGTCCGATCGAGATGGTGGTGCCGCCGCGTCGGGTGGCGAGGTAGGCCTCGCGGAGTACTGGGGTGCTGCCGACTGCTTCGAATGTGTAGTGGGCGCCGCCCGCGGTCAGTTCGTGGATCTGTTCCACGGTGTCCGGGCCGGCGAGCAGGGTTTCGGTTGCCCCGAGTTGTTCGGCGAGTGTCAGTTTCGGTTCGATGGTGTCGACGGCGATGATGGGGTGGCAGCCGGCGAGGCGGGTGCCGAGTACCACGCTCAGTCCTACGCCGCCGAGCCCGAAGATCGTCGCGGAGGTTCCGGGCAGCGCTCTGGCCGTGTTGAGCACGGCGCCCACTCCGGTCAGCACGGCGCAGCCGAACAGGGCCGCCCGCTGCAGTGGTACGTCTTTGTCCACTGTGATCAGTGAGGCGACCGAGGTGACGGTTCGTTCGGTGAACGCGGAGACACCCAGGTGGTGGTTCACCGGCTCGCCCGCGCGGTGAAACGGGCGGGTGCCGTGGAGCAGGGTGCCGGCGCGGTTGGCGTGGGCGCCCGGCTCGCACAACGCCGGGCGCCCGGACTGGCACTCGACACACGCTCCGCACACCGGGACGAAGGAGAACACGACGTGGTCGCCGGGCCGCACGTCGCGTACGCCCGGCCCGACCTCCTCGACCACGCCCGCGGCCTCGTGCCCGAGCACCATCGGGGTCGGCCGCGGCCGGGTTCCGTTGATCACCGACAGGTCGGAGTGGCACAGACCGGCAGCGTGCACCCGCACCATCGCCTCTCCCGGCCCCGGCGGCGCGAGGTCCAGCTCGACCACCGAGAGCGGGCGGCTGCTCCGGTACGGCGGTGGCATACCGGCCTCGGTGAGCACCGCGGCGCGAACCTTCATCCCGAACCCTTCCCACGACTCGACACATGGCCGGCCGATCCAGCCACCGAACCGTAGGGTCGCCGGCCCGCGTTACACCGGCGCTACAACCCACCCCCAACCCACCCCCAACCCACACCCAGCCCACGCCCAGACCACGGCCCCGTCCCGCGCCCAGACCACGCCCAGACCACGCCCAGACCGCGCCCAGACCCGTGCTCAGTCCGTGTCCGGCACCAGGGCCGGACGGAGCCGACGCAGGCGCAACGCCAACTGGAGCTCAAGCGCCGGCAACGGCTCCCGCCAACTCTGCCCGAGCAGCGCGGTGATCCGCTCCAGACGCTGCGCGACCGTGTTGACGTGCACATGCAACGCGGCGCGGGTGCGGTTCAGATTGCCGCACGCCTCGAAGAACGCCTCCAACGTGCCGACGAGATCACTACCCCGCTCGGCGTCATGAACGAGCAACGGACCAAGCGCCGCGCGGATGAAAGCGTCGACCCCGGCCGGATCCTGAGGCCCGAACAACAGCCGAACAAAGCCAAGCCCGGCCACATCGGCCGCATCACCCCGACGCCCAAGAGCAAGCAACGCCGACACACACCGCCGCGCCTCGCGATACGCATCCTGGATCGACCGAGGCCCGACAGCCGGACCGGCCGCACCCGCGGTGACCACACCATCCAGCGCCTCACCAAGCCGCCGCACAACCAACCGCGCGGCATCACCCGGCGCCATACCCGGCAACGCCAGCACCACCTCACCCCCACGATGCGCGGCCAAACCACGCAACCGAGCCGACAACCGAGCCGCCGCAGCCAACACACGACTCCGCGCGACACCCTCCACCTTGGCGAC
>NZ_JBOHGB010000076.1:0-32193 GCF_050699935.1 Actinophytocola sp. | reverse complement strand
GCGCTGGTGCGTGCGGCGGCGTTGCGCCGCGATCGATCAAGTGCATGAAGGAGCCGAGGCCCCGGGCGCGCCGCCGGCCGTCGACGCGGGGGTCGTCCCGGCCAGCCGGCCCACCTGCGTGGCGATCATGGTCCCCGCGCCGACCGCGACTGCGGCGGCCACCGCCACCGCGAGCACCGCCCTCATCTCGGCCCCCGCTCGGTGCGGGTGATCCAGACGTAGGAGCCGCCCGCGGCGATGCCCAGCAGCACGAGTGCGGGCACCCCGACGAGCCACCAGTTCACCGGGTCGCCCGGGCCCTCACCCGTGTCGATCCGGCTCGGTGTCGCCACGCCGAGCGGCGCGGACCGCGGCTGACCGAGCGGGTCGGTTCGCGGTTGACCGAGTGGGGCGGCTCGCGGCACGCCGAGCGGGGCCGATCGCGGCTGGCCGGTGGGCTTCGCCGGGGGCTCGGGGTCGGCCGGCGGCGCGGCGGCCGACTCTTCCGGCTCCTCGGTCGGTTCGCAGCCGGCCTCGCAGGGGTTCTCGGGAGCGGGGCAGCGTGTGCGCTCGGGGCAGTCCGGCGGCTCGCACTCCTCGACGCACGGCTCGACCTCGGTAGCGGGCGCGGCGACGTTCGGGCTGGGCGGCAGCGGCGGCGCCGGGGTCGCGGCCGGGACGTCCGTCGGCGCGACGGCCGGCGCTGCGGCCGCCTCGGTGACGCCGACGAGCAGGGCACCGAACAGGACCGCGCCGGCGACGGCGGCGATGCGGTGACTCTTCATCGTGTTCCTCCGGATGACGGGGGTGTCGCCCGGTAGGAGCCACGTGTGGCGGCGAGCCTTACGACTTTTCCACGCGGACTTCGAAGCTGGCGCAGTCGCGGACGTCGATCTTGTTGCCGGTACTCGACTCGTTGCCGGCCGCGTCGGTCGCGGTGATGGTCCACTCGACGCTGCCGGGCTCGGTGAACGTCCCGACCGTGCCGGACCACGCGTCGCCGTTCCGTGTCATCGCCGTGCTGCCGGATCCGGCGCCGGCCCAGCTCAACGTCACCGACTGGACACCGACGTTGTCGGTGATCGTCGCGAAGACGCGGCTGGTGATCGGCTCGGGGCAGTCCACCGTGCCGATGCGTGGGTTCGCCGCCGTGGCGCCGCTGATCGCCGGGGCCACGCCGTCCGCGGGCGGGTCCGGGGGATCGGGCGTGTCCGGTGGTGGCACGACGGGCCGGGTGGTCGTCGTCGTGGTGGGGGCGTTCGCGGCGGGGGCGGCGGTCGTGGAGGTCGTGCGCCTCGTGGTGGGGCGCGCCGACGTCGTGCTCGACGGCGTCGCGGAGGTGATCGGCTCCAGGATCGTGCCCGGCGGCGTCGGCGTGTCGGGACGGTTCAGGCCGAGCGGCTCACCGGGCAGGGGCGCGTTCCGCCAGTACGTGAGCGCCCCCGCGACGACCAGCAGCGCCACGACCGCGGCGGCCGCGGCGACGATCCGCACCCGCTGTCGCTTCGGGACGGTCGCGGCGGCGTCCTCGTCACTGTCCTTGCTGCTGTCCTTGCTGCTGTCGTCATCGGCGTCGCTGCCGTCGTCTCTGCTGAGGGTGGCGGTGTCGTCTTCGGCGTCGTTGTCGGTGTCCCCGTCGGTGTCCGCGTTGCCGTCCTCCGTGGCCAGATCGGCGGCGGTGTCGGCGGGGGCCTCCTCGGGCGCCGCCTCTCCGTCCGGCGGTCCACTCTCGTACGAAGCCAGCGTCACCTGGTCCATGACCCGGTCCCGCAGCCAAAGCGGCGCCGACACCAGCGGCACCGCCGCGAGCAGAGCGAACGGGCTGACCATGACCCGCCTGCGGTCCCCGCACACCACGCAGGAGTCGACGTGCCGGGCGACCCGCTTGCGCATCAGCGGCGAGTACCGACCATCCCAACCGGACAGCAGGGTGTCCAGCTCGATGCAGTCCTCGCGGCCCTGCCGGGCGATCAGCAGCGCGCCCAGGGACCGCTCGACCTGGTCGCGGAGCCTCGACAGCAGCACGTAGGCGTGGCCGGCGCTGACGCCCATCGCGTCGCCCAACTCCGCGCCGTCGAGGCCCTGTCGCACGTGCAGGTCGAGCAGCGCTCTGTCCCGTTCGGACAGTCCGGCGGCGGCGCTCCACACGAGCTCGCGCAGCGCCACCTGCTCGGCCGCCCGCTCCGGTCCCGGATCGGTGTCCGCCATGTCCTCCGCCTCGTCGAGCACGACCCGGCGGCGGGCCCGGACCTTGCGCAGCGCCACGCTTCGCGCGACGGCGTAGAGCCAGGGCCGCAACCGCTCGGGGTCGTTCAGCTGCGCGAGCCGCTGGGCGACGAGGACGAAGGTGTCCTGCACGGCGTCCGCGGCTTCGTCGCGGTCGCGCAGGACGGCATGGCAGAAGTCGTGCAACCGGTCGGCGTAGCGGTCGTAGATCGCCGCGAACGCCTCCCGGTCACCACTGAGCACACCGGCGACCAGTCGGGCGTCGGTGTGCTCAGCTAACTCACTCACGCGCGGAACCTCTCCGGTCCGGGGTCGATGGGGGCTCGCACGGGAGCAGAGCCCGCGGGGCGGATGAACCTTACGACTTTTCCGGACCGGAGTGGACCGCCGATGTGCCCAATCGCGGCACGCTCACCCCTTGAGACTGTCCGCGATCGGCACCGACGTGTCGGCTAGCTTCGCGGTGTCGACCGGCTGCTCGGAGTTGATCAGCTCCTGCACCGGGCCGACGCCGTCGTCCCAGAGGTTGACGTGCATCCCGGCGACGACCCGGTCGCCGGTGACCCAGAAGGAGTAGAAGGCGAGGCCCTCGACGTCGCCGCGCATGATCACCCGGTCGTACCCGCCGGGCGCGAACCAGCCGGTGTACTCCATACCGAGGTCGTACTGGTCGGTGAAGAAGTACGGCAGGTCGGTGTAGGCGACGTCCTGGCCGAGCATGGCGCGCGCGGCCAGCGGCCCGCCGTTGAGCGCGTTCGCCCAGTGCTCGACGCGCAGGAGTCGGCCGTACCGCTCGCTCGGGAAGCTCGCCACGTCGCCGGCGGCGTACACGTCGGGGTCCTCGGTACGCAGCCGCGCGTCCACCACGACGCCACCGGTCTCACCGTCCACGGCCAGGCCGGCCTCGGCCGCGAGCTCGGTGTTCGGCCGCGCGCCGACGCCGACGATCACCACGTCGGCGGGCAGCACGGAGCCGTCGTCGGTCCGCACGCCGGACACCTTGGCATCGCCGGTGAACTCGGTGACGCCGGTGCCGAGGCGGAACCCGACCCCGTGCTTGCGGTGCAGGTCGGCGAAGACGTTGCCCAGCTCCGCGCCGAGCACGGCGTGCAGGGGAGTGGGCTGCGGCTCGACGACCGTGACCTCGCAGCCGTACTTCGACCGCGCCGCCGCGGCGGTCTCCAGCCCGATCCAGCCGGCGCCCACGACGACCACCCGGCCGCCGGCCGCCAGCGACTCGCGCAGCTGGTCAGTGTGCCCGAGCCGGCGCACGTAGTTCACGCCGTCGAGCTGGTTGCCCTCGATCCGCAGCCGCCGCGGCGACGAGCCGGTGGTCAGCAGCAGCTTCGCGTAGCCGACCCGCCGGCCGTCCTCGAGCTCGACCTCGTGCGCGCCGCGGTCGAGTCCGGTCGCCCGGCTCCCCGTCAGCAGCTCGACGGACTTCTCGGCGTACCAGTTCTCTTCGTGCACGTACACGCTCGACCGCTCTTCGTCGCCGAGCAGGTAGCCCTTGGACAGCGGAGGGCGTTCGTACGGCCGGTCGCGCTCGTCGCAGATGAGCACGACCCGCCCCTCGAAGCCCTCCTCGCGGAGGGTCTCGGCGGCCTTCGCACCGGCGAGGCCGCCACCGACGATGACGTACGGGTTGTCGCTGACCATGGTTTTGTCACTCCGTGTTGTTGGTTCGGGCTGGTCGGGCTGGTTGGGTCAGGCTCTGATTCCGGTGAGCGAGAAGAACTCCTGCCGTGAACTCCGATCCTCTCGCAACAGGCCGTGCAGTGCCGAGGTCACGGTGACCGCACCGGGCGCGCGCACCCCGCGCAGGGTCATGCACATGTGCTCCGCCTCGATGACCACGCCCACGCCCTTGGGGGTGAGGTGCTCCTGCAGCCAGTCCGCGACCTGCTTCGTCAGCCGCTCCTGGACCTGCAGGTCACGGGCGAACAGCTCGACGACGCGGGCGAGCTTGGACAGGCCGAGGATCCGCTTCCCCGGCAGGTAGCCGACGTGCGCGACACCGTGGAAGGGCAGGAGGTGGTGCTCGCACAGCGACTGCACCGGGATGCTCCTCGCCACCACCATCTCGTCGTACCCCTCGTCGTTCGGGAACGTCGTCAGCATGAACTCGCGCGGGCGCAGCAGCTCGGCGAAGGACTTCGCGACCCGCGCCGGGGTGTCCGCCAGGTGCTCGGACGTCGGGTCCTTGCCCAGCGCCCGCAGGAGGTCCGCGACCGCGCGCTCCGCCGCCGTGAGGTCGACGGTATCGCGGTCGTGGACGACCGACAGGTGCCGACCGGGACTCGGCTGGCCCACCTCATTCACGATCACTACGCACACCCCGTTCTAAAAGACAACTTTGACGACTTTAGAAGTCGTGCGGTGTTTTCGTCAACGAACGTTTGTCTTACAGTGGGCGGGTGGACGATGTGGCCGCGGTCGCGGCGCTCGACGAGCCGACCCGGCGGCGCCTCTATGCGTACGTGGCGCGCCGGCCCGAGCCGGTGAGCCGGGACGAGGTCGCCGCCGCGTTGCGGATTCCCCGTGCCACGGTCGCGTTCCACCTCGACAAGCTGGCCGCCGAGGACCTGCTCGCGGTCACCTACGAGCGGCGCACCGAGCGGGCCGGGCCGGGGGCCGGACGGCCGGCGAAGCTCTACCGGCGCTCGGACCGGCAGGTGGCCGTCTCGCTGCCCGCGCGGCGGTACGAGCTGGCCGGGAACCTGATGGCGGCCGCGCTCGAGGAATCGGGGGTCTCGCTGCGGCGGCGGGCCCGCGCGGCCGGGAAGGAACTCGGCGCGCGCGGCGGCGAGGTGTGCGCGCTGCTCGAGGAGCACGGCTTCGAGCCGGACACCGACGGGGCCGACGTCGTACTGCGCAACTGCCCGTTCCGCGGGCTCGCGCGGGAGCACCCGGAGGTGGTCTGCGGGATGGCGCTGGGCCTGGTCGAGGGCATGCTCGCGGGTCTCGGCGGCGCCGCGCTGCGCGCCCGCCCCGAGTCACGGCCGGGGGGCTGCTGCATCAGGCTGGTGGCGCCGCGGTGACCGATCGGCTCGTCTCGTTCGGCAACCAGCTCGTCGAGGTCCACCTCCGGATTCGCGAGGAGCTGGACCGCATCCGCGACGGTGTCGCCGACGGGTTGACCCGTGAGCTGCGTACGCACTGCCTGACGTTCTGCTCGACGCTCACCCGCCATCACGAGGGCGAGGACGAGGGTGCGTTCCCCGTGCTGGCCCGGGAGTACCCGCGGCTGGCGCCGGTGCTCGAGGAGCTGAGCCGGGACCACGTGCTGATCGCGGACGCCATGACCCGGCTCGCGGAGATCCTCGAGTCGAGCTCCGACGGCCTGGGCGATGAGCTGGCGACCGTCGCCGCGTTGCTGGAGACGCACCTGCTCTACGAGGAGAAGAAGCTCGTCGCCGCGCTCAACGCCCTCGACCCCACCCACACCGACACCGCCCACCTCTCCCGAGCCACCACCCTCGACGCCCCATAGCCCACCCCGCCGCCGCGAGTCCAACGCTCCCGACCCGCGAGTCCAACATTCGCGACACGTGTGTCGAACATTCGCGGTCGGCGTTGCTGGAGAAGTCGGTGTCGCGAACGGCCAACTCGCCGGTCCGGAGGGTTGGACTCGCGGGTTCGGAGGGTTGGACTCGCGGGTCGGGAGGGTTGGACTCGCGGGTATATTGGCCGTACATTTGTGGGGAGGTTGGATGAGACCGCTGGACGGGGTCACCGTCGTCAGCCTGGAGCAGGCGGTCGCCGCGCCCTACGCGACCCGGCAACTCGCCGACCTCGGTGCGCGCGTGATCAAGATCGAGCGACCGGACGGTGGCGACTTCGCCCGTCGCTACGACGAGTCCGTGCGTGGCCAGTCGAGCTACTTCGTCTGGCTGAACCGGTCCAAGGAGTCGCTGACGCTGGACGTCAAACAGCCGGCGGGGCAACGGATCCTGCACGAGCTGCTCGCCGGCGCCGACGTGTTCGTGCACAACCTCGGCCCGGGTGCGGCGGCCCGCCGCGACGTCGACGCCGCGGCGCTGTGTGCGCGGTACCCGAGGCTGGTGCACTGCACGGTGTCCGGCTACGGCACCACCGGGCCGTGGGCGGACCGCAAGGCCTACGACCTGCTGGTGCAGAGCGAGACCGGCCTCGTGTCGATCACCGGCACACCGGCCGACGCGGTCAAGGCCGGCATCTCGGTGGCCGACATCGCCGCCGGCATGTACGCGTACTCGGGTGTCCTCACCGGACTGTTGCGGCGGGCGAACACCGGTGCGGGCTCGGCGGTCGAGGTGTCGCTGTTCGAGGCGCTCGCCGAGTGGATGGGCCAGCCCGCCTACTACGCCCGCCACACCGGCGCGCAGCCCGGCCGGACCGGTGCGCGGCACGCGACGATCGCCCCGTACGGCCCCTACACCACCGGCGACGGCGACACGGTCGTGCTCGCCGTGCAGAACGAGCGGGAGTGGACGGCGCTGTGCCGTCTGCTGCTCGGCGACGCATCGATCGCCGACGACCCGCGCTTCGCCACCAACTCCGCCCGCGTCGCGCACCGCGCGGAGCTGGATGCCCTGATCTCGAAGCGGTTCGCCGAGCTCGACACCGCGTCCGCGCACGCCGTGCTCGCCGACGCGGGTGTCGCGAGTGGACGGTTGAATACCGTGCCCGACCTTCTCGACCACCCGGTCCTGCGCGAGCGCGACCGCTGGCGCACGGTCGGCAGCCCCGGTGGTGAGATCGAGGCGCTGCTGCCGCCCACGACGTTCACCGGCGTCGAACCGGTGCTGGGACCGGTGCCGGCGGTCGGCGAGCACACCGGGGCCATCCTGCGCGCGCTCGGCCGCACCGACGCGGAGATCGCCGAGCTGCGCGCCTCCCACACCGTCTGAAGAGGACACATGCTGAGCCCAGAGGAACAGAGCATCGTCGACACCGTGCGGGACTTCGTCGACCGCGAGGTCCGGCCCGTCGCCCGCGAGCTCGAGCACGCCGACACCTACCCCGAGGCGCTCATCGAGCAGATGAAGCGGCTCGGTGTCTACGGCCTCGCGATCCCCGAGCCGTACGGCGAGGTCGCGGTCTCGACGCCGTGCTACGTGGCCGTCACCGAGCAGCTCGCGCGCGGCTGGATGAGCCTCGCCGGCGCGATGGGCGGGCACACCGTGGTGGCCCGGCTGATCGGCACGTTCGGCACCGACGAGCAGAAGGAGCGCTACCTGCCGCGGATGGCCACCGGCGAGATCCGCGCGACGATGGCGCTCACCGAGCCCGGCGGCGGCTCGGACCTGCAGGCCATGACCACGACCGCGCGCCGGGACGGGGACGGCTACCTCGTCGACGGGACCAAGACGTGGATCACGAACTCGCGCCGCTCGCAGGTGATCGCGTTGCTGTGCAAGACCGATTCCGGCGCGCGGCCGCGGCACGCCGGCATCAGCATCCTGCTCGTCGAGCACGGCCCGGGCCTCACCGTGTCCCGGGACCTGCCGAAGCTGGGCTACAAGGGTGTGGAGAGCTGCGAGCTGTCCTTTGTGGACCACTGGGCGCCGGCGGACGCGCTGCTCGGCGGGGTCGAGGGTCGCGGATTCGCGCAGATGATGAAGGGCCTGGAGATCGGCCGCATCCAGGTCGCGTCCCGCGCGCTCGGCGTCGCCCGCGCCGCACTGGACGACGCGCTGCGCTACGCCCAGGAGCGGGAGAGCTTCGGCAAGCAGATCTGGCGACACCAGTCGATCGGCAACTACCTCGCGGACATGGCGACGAAGTACACCGCCGCGCGCCAGCTCGTGCTGCTCGCCGCGCAGCGGTACGACGCGGGGGAGCGGTGCGACCTCGAGGCGGGTATGGCGAAGCTGTTCGCGTCCGAGGCGGCGATGGAGATCGCGCTGAACGCGGTCCGCGTCCACGGCGGCTACGGGTACTCCACGGAGTTCGACGTGGAGCGCTACTTCCGGGACGCGCCGCTGATGATCGTCGGCGAGGGCACCAACGAGATCCAGCGCAATGTGATCGCCGCGCAGCTCGTGGCCCGGGGCCTGTAGTGCGGACCGAGGCGGCGTACGCGATGCTGGCGCGGACCCTGCGCGGGGCGATCCTGCGGGGCCGGTACGCGGACGGCAGCCGGCTGCCGACGGAGGCCGAGCTGTCGCGGGAGTACCGGGTGTCGCGGCAGACCGTGCGGCGGGCGTTCCATGACCTGGTCGCCGAGGGCATGGTGCGGCGGGTGCCCGGGCGGGGCACCTTCGCCACGCCCCGGCCGGGGCCGTACCTGCGCCAGTTCGGCTCGGTCGAGGACCTGATGGGCCTATCGCTCGACACGGAGCTCGAGGTGATCAGCGCGCTGCGCCGGCAGGTCGACGCCGACGCGGCGAGCCGGCTGGGGCTCGACGGCGAGGCCGTGTACCGCGTGTTGTTCCGCCGGCGCCACCACGACGTCGCGTTCTGCCTGACGACCGTGCACCTGCCGCCCGACATCGGTGCCACCCTGGCCGCGCAGCCGTCCCTGGCCACGCCGGGGGCGCGCAGCGTGGTCACGGTCATCGGCATGATCGACAGCCACACCGCCAGCCCGGTCGCCGAGGCGGCGCAGAGCATCACGGCGGTCGCCGCGGGCGGCGTGGTCACCGTCCACCTGGACTGCGAGCCGGGCGACCCGCTGCTGCGCGTGGACCGCACCTACACCGACACGACCGGCCGCCCGGTGGAGCTCGCGACGAGCTTCTTCCTGCCCGAGCACTACTCCTACCGCGTCAAGCTGCGCCGCGGCCCGGGCTGACCCGCCAGCAAGGACGCCTTGCAGACGTTCAACGTCAGTAAGGCGTCCTTCCTGGCGGGTCAGATCGTCGGGTCGTCCTTGCGCAGGCCGTCGAGGATGCGCTGCATGACGTCGTTGTTGAGGTCCACGGCCTCGTCGATCTCCCGCGACCGGGGTGCCGCCGCGCGCGTGGTTCCGCGGCGGGGCAGCGGAACCACCGTCGCGTCCATTCCGGACGGCAGGGGCAGCTCGCACCAGACGAGCTGCCTGCCCCGGGACAGCGTCTCGACGCCGGTCGACTTGCCCGACAGACCGCGGGGCACGACCAGTCTGGGCGACGGCCGGTCGTCCTGGACCTCGACGACGACCGTGTTGCCGCGCAGCCGCAGCCGGACGGTGATCATGGTGGGCTGGGCGCCCTCGTCGACGGTCGCGATGACGGACTGAACAAGTCTCTTCGCCGTCTCCCGGACGTCGTCGACCATCTGGGGCACGTGCCACTCGGTCAGGGTGAAGCGCACGAAGAGTTCGGCGCAGTTCACGGCGCTGGGCAGCGCGACGAGTCGTAGATCGTCGACCTGCGCGGTCTGATCTTGCACAGGAACCTTCCACCGGGAGGTCAGACAACCCGGCAGATACTGCCTCCTGCGACGGCCACATGCAACAGTACTGGTCAGCGGCCCGACCACCGGACGCGGAGCGTCACGGTGGCGTGCGGGAGCGGGGACTCGCGGGGTTAGTCGGCCAGGAGGCGGGTGAGGAAGGTGGCCGGGCGGAATGGGTGGGCGGTGCGGGTCTCGCGGGTGTCGGCCATGGACATCACCGCGAGGCCGGCGTTGATGCCCAGCCAGCGCAACGGTTCCGGCTCCCAGCGGCGTGACCGGTGGCCGACCCAGGGCAGGGTCGTCAGCTCGGTGGTCCTCCCGGTGATCAGGTCGGCCAGCGTCCGGCCGGCGAGGTTCGACGTGCCGACACCGTCGCCCACGTAGCCGCCGGCCCACGCCAGCCCCGTCGAGCGGTCCAGGCCGACCGACGCGGCCCAGTCCCGGGGCACCCCGAGCGGCCCGCCCCACCGGTGGCTGACCGGCGGTTTCGGGCCCAGCGCCGGGAACAGCTCGACAAGAGTCGACTCGATCGCCGCGTGCACCCGCGCGTCCCGGTCGAAGGACGGCGAGACCCGGGAGCCGAAGTGGTATGGCGCCCCGCGCCCGCCGAACGCCAGCCGGTCGTCCGCCGTGCGCTGCCCGTAGACGATCATCCGCCGGAAGTCGGCGAAGGTCTCGCGCCGTGCCAGGCCCGCCGTCGCCCAGAAGTCGGCCGGCAGCGGCTCGGTCGCCACCATCAGCGAGTACAGGGGCGCCAGCGTGCGGCGCTGGCCGGACAGGCCGGCCGTGTACCCCTCGGTCGCGCGCACGACCACCTCGGCGCGCACCGTGCCCCGGTCGGTGACCACCGCGCCCGGTCGAAGCGCCGACGCCACGGTCTGCTCGTACACCCGCACGCCGCGGCGCTCCACCGCCTCGGCCAGGCCGCGCACCAGGCGTCCCGGGTGGATCGCCGCGCAGTCCGGGGTGTAGACCCCGCCGCGCACCTCGGTCGCACCGCACCGCTCCCGGGCCTCGGCGGCCGCAAGCCACGACACGCGCACGCCGAGCGACGACTCCTCGGCGACCAGCGCCCGGGCCCGCGCCTCCTGCACCGGCGTCCGCGCGAGCGTCACCGTGCCGCCCTTGGAGAAGTGGCAGTCGATCCCCTCCGCGGCGGCGACCCGGCCCACTTCGTCCACTGTGTACTCCATGGCACGCAGGAGCGCCAGCGCGGCGGGCCGGCCGTGCCGCCGAGCCAGCCCGGCGGGCGACACCGGGAACAGCGCCGAGCACCAGCCGCCGTTGCGCCCGCTCGCACCGAACCCCGCGACCCGCGCCTCCACGACCGCGATGCGCAGCGACGGGTCGGCGGACGCCAGGTAGTACGCGGTCCACATACCGGTGTAGCCCGCACCCACGATCGCGACGTCCACGTCGGTGTCGCCGGGCAGCGGCGCGCGCGGCGTGAGGTCCAAACTGGACAGCCAAAGACTCACGACAGGTCCTCGCAGGCTCGGTGCCGCCGCTCGCGGTCGCCCGGTATCAATGGTTCGCTACGCAAGCTCCGCTCACAGCTTGCTCCACGCCTCGGTCAGCACCGACCGCAGCACCTGCTCCATCTCCGCGAAGTGCGGCTCCTCGCAGATCAGCGGGGGCGCCAGCTGCACCACCGGGTCGCCGCGATCGTCCGCCCGGCAGTACAGCCCGTTCTCGAACAGCGCCCGCGACAGGAACCCGCGCAGCAGGGCCTCGGACTCCGCGTCGTCGAACGTCTCCCGCGTCGCCTTGTCCTTCACCAGCTCGATACCGAAGAAGTACCCGTCGCCGCGCACGTCGCCGACGATCGGGAGGTCGTACAGGCGCTCCAGGTAGGACCGGAAGAGCCCGGAGTTCCGGCGCACGTGGGCGTTGAGGTCCTCGCGCACGAACAGGTCGAGGTTCGCGAGCGCCACCGCCGAGGCCACCGGGTGCCCGCCGAACGTGACGCCGTGCGCGAACCAGTTCGTGCCGTGTCGGAACGGCTCGGCCAGCCGGTCGCTCACCAGCATCGCGCCGAGCGGCACGTACCCGCTGGTGATTCCCTTCGCGCAGGTGATGATGTCCGGCTGGTAGCCGTAGCGCTGCGCGCCGAAGTACTCGCCGAGCCGGCCGAACGCGCAGATCACCTCGTCGGACACCAGCAGCACGTCGTGCCGGTCGCAGATCTCGCGCACCCGCTGGAAGTACCCGGGCGGGGCGGGGAAGCAGCCGCCGGCGTTCTGCACGGGCTCGAGGAACACGGCCGCGACGGTGTCCGGGCCCTCGAACTCGATGGCCTCCTCGATCCGGTCCGCGGCCCACCGCCCGAAGGCCTCCGCGTCGGTCCCGTCGGGGCCCGCGGTGCCGGCCGGCGCGCGGTAGACGTTCGTGTTCGGCACCCGGATCGTCGACGGCACGAGCGGCTCGAAGTCCGCCTTCAGCCCGGGCAGCCCGGTGATCGACAGCGCGCCCATCGACGTGCCGTGGTAGGCGATCGACCGGGAGATGACCTTGTGCTTCGTCGGCTTGCCGGTCAGCTTGAAGTACGCGCGCGCGAGCTTCCACGCGCTCTCCACGGCCTCGGACCCGCCCGTGGTGAAGAAGACCTGGTCGAGGTCGCCCGGGGCCAGCGACGCGAGCCGCTCGGACAGCTCGATCGCCTTCGGGTGCGCGTAGGACCAGATCGGGAAGAACGCGAGCTCGCGTGCCTGCTTGGCGGCGGCGTCGGCCAGCTCCTCGCGGCCGTGCCCGACCTGGACCACGAACAGCCCGGAAAGCCCGTCCAGGTAACGCTTTCCGTTCGTGTCGTAGATGTACGGGCCCTCGCCGCGGGCGATCGTCGGCACCGGCTCGCTGGCGTAGGCCGACATCCTGGTGAAGTGCATCCAGAGGTGGTCGGACATGCAACGGTTATCGCACACGGATGACGCTCTGGCAAGTGTTTCACGCAGCGCAATGGCTCGTCCGCTGCGGATTTCGTAGCCAGTGTCAGGGTGTGCCCCACGAGTACGTCTGCTTGCGCAGTTTGAGGTAGACGAACGCCTCGGTCGTGGTCACGCCCGGCACCGCGCGGATCTCCTTGAGGATCTCCAGCAGGTGGTCGTCGTTGCGTGCCACCACCTCGGCGAGCAGGTCGAACGAGCCGGCGGTGATCACCACGTAGTCCACGGCGGGGATCTCCGCGAGCCGGTCCGCGGTCTGCTCCAGCTCCGCGGACGTGCGCAGGCCGATCATCGCCTGGCGGGGAAAGCCCAGCTGGAGTGGGTCGGTCACGGCGACGATCTGCATCACGCCGGCGTCCAGCAGCCGCTGCACCCGCTGGCGTACGGCCGCCTCCGACAGCCCCACCGCGCGGCCGATCGTCGCGTACGGCCGGCGACCGTCCTCCTGTAGTTGCTCGATGATCCCCTTGGCGACGTCGTCGAGCAGCGTGTGCGACGCACCCTCCCGCACGACGACCCGGCGCCCCTCCGGTACGGATTCCGCCATCCAAACCTCCCTCGTAACGGCCGTAAGTCTGGCGCATTTCGTTGCGTATCGCGACCGTGACAACGGAATCCCTTGTGACCTGGCCCACGGCGTGTCAGTATCAGTCGCCATGCGAATCAGGGTGAGCAACCCGCCGTCTACGGAGACGGCAGCGGTACTACGTGCGATGACCGCGGGCCGCGCCGGCGCGTCCCGCCGGACCGTCCTGAGGGGGTTGCTGGCCGCGGGAGCGTTCGCGGCGACCGGCGGCTCGCTGGCCGCGTGCGGCACCTCGGGCACCAGGCAGACCGCCGAGAGCTGCGTCAGCGAGGACCTGTCCGCCGACGAGAAGAGGCTCGTGTTCTCCAACTGGCCGCTGTACATCGACGTCGACGAGAACGACGAGAGCAAGCGGCCGACCCTCGACGCCTTCGTGTCCGACTCCGGCATCCAGGTGACCTACCAGGAGGACATCAACGACAACAACGAGTTCTTCGGCAAAGTGCGCAACCAGCTCTCCGCGTGCCAGGCGATCGACCGGGACATCATCGTCCTCACCGACTGGATGGCCGCGCGCCTGGTCCGGCTCGGCTGGGTGCAGAAGCTCGAGAAGGACAAGATCCCCAACGTCGAGGCGAACCTGCTCACGTCGCTGCGGGGCCGGTCGTGGGACGAGAACAACGAGTACGCCGTGCCGTGGCAGTCGGGCCTGTCCGGCCTGGCCTACAACGCGAAGGCCACCAAGGAGATCCGCACCGTCGACGAGCTGCTGACCCGGCCCGACCTCAAGGGCAAGGTCACCATGCTCTCGGAGATGCGGGACACGATGGGCCTGCTGCTGCTCGGGCTCGGCCACGACCCGTCCGAGTTCACCGAGGCACAGTTCGACGAGGCGCTCGCGAAGCTCCGCACGGCGACGGAGTCCGGCCAGATCCGCCGCTTCACGGGCAACGACTACGCCCAGGACCTCGCCAAGGGCGACATCGCGGCGTGCGTCGCGTGGTCCGGGGACGTCATCCAGCTCGCCTTCGAGGACGCGAACGTCAAGTTCGTGACGCCGGACTCGGGGATCATGCTGTGGTCGGACAACATGCTGGTACCGAACAAGGCCACGCACCGCGGCAACGCCGAGCTGCTCATGAACCACTACTACGAGCCGGCGGTCGCCGCGGAGCTCGCCGCGTACGTCAACTACATCTGCCCGGTCGACGGCGCGAAAGCGGAGATGGAGAAGCTCGACCCCGAGCTCGCCGCCAACCCGCTGATCTTCCCGGACGAGGCCACCCTGGGTAAGGCGAAGGTCTTCATGGCTCTGGACGAGAGCCAGGAGCGCACCTATGAGCAGAAGTTCCAGCAGGTGATCGGAGCCTGAGCCGCATGAGTGACACCGTGAGTGCAGATCTTGTCCTCGAGCACGTCACCAAGCGGTTCGGCCAGTTCACCGCGGTCGACGACCTGAGCCTGACCGTTCCGCGGGGCGCGTTCTTCGCTCTGCTCGGCGCGTCCGGCTGCGGCAAGACGACCACGCTGCGCACGGTCGCCGGCCTGGAGGAGCCGACGGCGGGGGAGATCCGGCTCGGCGGCGAGGTCATCACCCACCTGCGGCCCTACCGGCGGCCGGTCAACACGGTGTTCCAGAGCTACGCGCTCTTCCCGCACCTGGACGTCAGGGACAACATCGCCTTCGGGCTGCGGCAGCGCGGCGTGCGCGACGTCGACGCCAAGGTTGGCGAGATGCTCGATCTGGTACAGCTCTCCGGTTTCGAGCGGCGTAGGCCCGCGCAGCTCTCCGGCGGCCAGCAGCAGCGGGTGGCGCTCGCCCGGGCCCTGGTCAACGAGCCGCGCGTGCTGTTGCTCGACGAGCCGCTCGGCGCGCTGGACCTCAAGCTGCGCCGGCAGATGCAGATCGAGCTCAAGCGCATCCAGACCGAGGTCGGCACCACGTTCCTGCACGTCACCCACGACCAGGAGGAGGCCATGTGGATGGCCGACACGGTCGCGGTGATGAACGCCGGGCGCATCGAGCAGCTCGGCGCGCCGACCGACATCTACGAGTTCCCCGCCTCGCCGTTCGTGTCGAACTTCCTCGGCCAGTCCAACCTGTTCGCCGCGCAGGTGTCCGGGCGCTCCGGCGATGACCTGGTGCTGACCGCGCACGGGGAGCGGTTCGCCGCACCGGCGGCGCGCGCACACGCCACCGAGGGTCGCGTGTGGCTGGGCGTGCGGCCGGAGAAGGTCCGCCTCGCCGAGCCCGGTGAGCAGCCGCCGGCCACGCACAACCGCGTCCACGGGGTGCTCACCGACACCTGCTACGCGGGCGTGAGCACCGAGTACCTGCTGAAGACGCCGTGGGGCCAGGAGATGTCGGTGTTCTCGGCCAACGCCTCGGCGGGCGAGCCGCTGCGGCCGGGCACCGAGGTCGTCGCGCACTGGTACCCGCCGCACTCGTTCGTGCTCGACCGCCCGGAGGGTTCGGGCGACGAGGTCACGCGGTACTCGGCCGACCCGCTGGGCGTCGCGCCGTGACAGCTCTGGTCGGCGCGGCCGCCGGCGGTTCCGCACCCGGCACGCCGCCCGAGGCGGAGCCCGTCGCCGAGCCGGTCGCCGGCCGGCGTCGGCGCCGCTTCCTGCCCTACCTGCTCCTGCTGCCGGGCGGGCTCTGGCTGCTGCTGTTCTTCGTCGTGCCGGCGGCGCAGCTGCTCGCGACGAGCCTCTATGACCGCGGCGGCAGCCTGGAGACCGGCTACGAGCAGGCCCTCGCGTTCGTCAACTATGTCGACGCGATCGAGGCGTACTGGCCGCACCTGGTGCGCTCGGCGGTGTACGCGGGCATCGCGACGGTCGTCTGCCTGGTGATCGGCTACCCGCTGGCGTACGCGATCGCGCAGAAGTCCGGCCGGTGGCGCAACCTGTTGCTGGTGTGCGTGATCGCGCCGTTCTTCACCACGTTTCTGGTGCGCACGCTGGCCTGGAAGTCGATCCTGTCCGACAACGGGCCCGTGGTGGAGTTCTTCCGGAGCCTGCCGCTGATCGGCGACGACTTCCGGCTGCTCGCCACGCCCGCGGCGGTCGTGCTCGGGCTGGTGTACAACTTCCTGCCGTTCATGGTGCTGCCGCTGTACGCGAGCCTCGACCGGCTCGATCCCCGGCTGCTCGAGGCCTCCCGCGACCTGTACGCGACGCCGGCCGCGACGTTCCGGAAGGTGACGCTGCCGCTGTCGATGCCGGGCGTCGTCGCGGGCACGCTGCTGACGTTCATCCCCGCGGCCGGCGACTACATCAACGCGGAGCTGCTGGGCACGCCGAACCAGTACATGATCGGCAACGTGATCGACTCGGCGTTCCTGGTGCGGCTGGACTACCCGCAGGCGGCGGCGCTGTCGTTCCTGCTGATGGCCACGATCCTGGTGATGGTCTTCTCCTACGTCCGCGCGGCCGGCACCGAGGAGGTGGTCTGAGGTGCACCGGTTCTGGCGTCTGGTGGCCGACCACTGGGTGATGGCGGTCGGGCTGCTCGTGCTCGCGTACCTGTTCCTGCCGATCGTCGTGGTGTTCCTGCTGTCGCTGAACAGGCCGTCGAACCGGCTGTCCTACGACCTGTCCGACCAGTGGACCCTGGACTACTGGCTGCATCCCTTCGCGACCGCGGGGATCGGCGACGCGCTGCGGGTCAGCGTCGGCATCGCCCTCCTGGCCACCCTCGTCGCGACGGTTCTGGGCACGCTGATGGCCTTCGCCCTGGCGCGCCACCGCTTCCGTGGCCGCGGCTCGACGAACGTGCTGATCTTCCTGCCGATGGCCACGCCCGAGGTCGTGATGGGCTCCTCGCTGCTGGCCCTGTTCGTCACGCTGCAGATTCCGCTCGGCTTCTGGACCGTGGTCCTCGCGCACATCCTGTTCTGCCTGTCGTTCGTGGTCGTGACGGTGAAGGCGCGCCTGGCCGGGCTGGACCCGCGGCTGCAGGAAGCGGCGATGGACCTCTACGCCAACGAGTGGCGGACGTTTCGGAAGGTGACGTTGCCGCTGGTGCTGCCGGGCATCGCGGCGGCGGCGATGCTGTCGCTGTCGCTGTCGTTCGACGACTTCATCATCACGAACTTCAACTCGGGCACCACGGTGACGTTCCCGATGTTCGTGTGGGGCGCGGCGCAGCGCGGGATTCCCCGCGAGGTCAACGTGATCGGCACCGCGGTGTTCCTGCTGGCGTTCGCGATCGTGCTGGTCGTGCAGGTGCGCGCGCGGCGCCAGGCCCGGCGGTTGGGGGTGTCGTGAGGGTTCTGCTGATCGGTGCGGGCAGCGTCGGATCGGCCGTCGTGGCGATCGCGGCGCGGCGGTCGTTCTTCTCCTCGTTCGTGGTGGCCGACCACGCGCCCGACCGCGCGCGGCGGGCCGCCGAGTCGGTGTCGGACGAGCGTTTCACGGCCGCACCCGTCGACGCCTCGTCCACTTCGGACATCACCGGGCTGTGCCGCGCGCACGAGATCACGCACGTGCTCAACGCGGTCGACCCGCGGTTCACCATGCCGGTGTTCGACGGCGCGCTGGCGGCCGGCGCCGACTACCTGGACATGGCGATGTCACTGTCCACACCGCACCCTGCCCACCCGTACCGCCGGACCGGCGTGAAGCTGGGGGACCACCAGTTCGCGGCCGCCGCCACGTGGGAGTCGGCCGGCCGGCTGGCGCTGGTCGGCATCGGCGTCGAGCCGGGCATGTCGGACGTGTTCGCCCGCTACGCCGCCGACCACCTGTTCTCCTCGATCGAGGAGATCGGCGTGCGGGACGGCGCGAACCTCGTGGTGGAGGGCCACGACTTCGCCCCGACATTCTCGATCTGGACGACGATCGAGGAGTGCCTGAACCCGCCGGTGATCTACGAGCGCTCGCGCGGCTGGTACACCACCGAGCCGTTCTCCGAGCCGGAGGTGTTCGACTTCCCGGAGGGCATCGGGCCGGTCGAATGCGTGAACGTGGAGCACGAGGAGGTCCTGCTGATCCCGCGTTGGGTGTCCGCGGACCGTGTGACGTTCAAGTACGGGCTGGGCAACGAGTTCATCGAGGTCCTGCGCACGCTGCACCGGCTGGGCCTGGACTCGACGTCCCCGGTCCGGGTCGGCGGTGTCGGCGGCGGTGTCTCGGTGGCGCCGCGCGACGTGGTGGCGGCCTGCCTGCCGGACCCGGCCGGGCTCGGCCCCCGGATGACCGGCAAGACCTGTGCGGGCACGTGGGTCCGCGGCCTGGACCCGGCGGGCGCGCCGCGCGAGGTGTACCTCTACCACGTGGTGGACAACGAGTGGTCGATGCGCGAGTACGGCCACCAGGCGGTCTCGTGGCAGACGGCCCTGAACCCGGTGGTCGCCCTGGAGCTGCTGGCCTCCGGCGCCTGGTCGGGCAGCGGCGTCCTGGGCCCGGAGGCCTTCGACCCGGTCCCGTTCCTGGACCTGCTCAAGGAGTACGGCTCGCCGTGGGGGATGCGCGAGCAGTAGGCCCGCGCATCCCGTCCCCGCGTCCCCGGTCAGTCCCAGCTCGCCGGTCCGGCCGGCTGCCGGACGGCCGTGTTGAGGCGGTTGTAGAAGTTGGTCGTGGCGATCCAGAAGATCAGCCCGGCCAGTTGCTCCTCGGTGTAGTGCTTGGACAGCTCGGTCCACAGCTCGTCGGACACGACGTCGCGGCTGCGGTCGGCCAGCCGGGTCATCGCCTCGGTGAGCTCGAGGGCGGTGCGTTCCGCGTCGGTGTAGTACGGCGCCTCCCGCCACGCGGACACCAGCCACAGCCGGTCGCCCATCGCTCCCCGCTTCGCCTCGTCGACGAAGCCCACGCACGCGCTGCACCCGTTGATCTGGCTCGCCCGAAGGTGCACCAGCTCCAGAGTCTCCGACTCGACGCCACCCCGGTTGGCGACCTTGCTCAGGTTCTGCGAAGCCTGCACGCCGTCCGGCAGCACCATCGCGGGGTTCTTCATCAGTGCCTGCATGTCTCCTCCTTCGATCGGTCCTTCACCGCGCTGACGGATCGAGCGGCGCGGATGTGACCGGGCCGGTCACAACCGGCGCGCCGGAGCCGTCAGTGCTATGACCGAGAAACACGGGGAGGACCGATGAACGAGCAGGACTGGCTGGCCGAGCGCTTCGAGGAGCATCGCTCGCACCTGCGCGCGGTGGCCTACCGGATGCTGGGGTCGATCGCCGAGGCCGACGACGCCGTCCAGGAGTCCTGGTTCCGGCTCAGCCGCACCGGCGCGGGCGACATCGTGAACCTCGGCGGCTGGCTCACGACGGTCGTCGGCCGGGTGTGCCTCGACATGCTGCGGTCCCGCTCGGCGCGGCGCGAGGAGCCGGCCGGGCCGCACCTGCCCGACCCGATCGTCGACCGGGCGGACGGTGTCGACCCCGAGTACCAGGCGCTGCTGGCCGACTCGGTGGGGCTCGCGCTGCTCGTGGTGCTCGACACCCTCGACCCGGCCGAGCGGCTGGCGTTCGTGCTGCACGACATGTTCGCGCTGCCGTTCGACGAGATCGCGCCGATCGTCGGCCGCTCGCCGGTCGCCACGCGGCAGCTCGCCAGCCGGGCGCGCCGCCGGGTGCAGGGTGCGCCGACGACGCCCGACGCCGACCTGGCCCGGCAGCGGGCGGTGGTCGACGCCTTCTTCGCCGCCGCCCGCGACGGCGACTTCGACGCGCTCGTCGCCGTCCTCGACCCGGAGGTCGTCCTGCGCGCGGACGGCGGGGTGCTGCCGGCCGGTACGTCCCGCGTGCTGCGCGGTGCGGCCGCCGTGGCGAGCCAGGCGCTCACCTTCCGCCGCGCGGGCGGCGGACCCGGCGTCCCGCGCCCCGTCGTGGTCAACGGCGCCGCCGGCGTGCTCATCACCCGCGACGGCCGCCCGCATGTGCTGTTCGCCTTCACCGTGACGAACGACCGCGTCGCGGCGATCGACATCCTCGCCGACCCGGAGCGCCTCGCCGAGCTGTCCACCTGAGACCGCGAGTCCGACGCTCCGGTACCGCGAGTCCGACACTCCGGACGTCGCGAACGGGCCGACTCGCGGGGTCCGGAACGTTGGACACGCGGGTCACGAGTGTCGGACTCGCGAGGCGTCAGGACTCGATGTTGTGCATGACGTGCTTGACGCGGGTGTAGTCCTCGAAGCCGTACATCGACAGGTCCTTGCCGTGGCCGGAGTGCTTGAAGCCGCCGTGCGGCATCTCCGACACGAGCGGGATGTGCGTGTTGACCCAGACGCAGCCGAAGTCCAGCCGGCCCGTCATGCGCATCGCGCGGGCGTGGTCGCGGGTCCACACCGACGCGGACAGGCCGTACTCCACGCCGTTCGCCCAGCGGACCGCCTCGTCCTCGTCGGTGAAGCGCTGCACGGTGATCACCGGGCCGAACACCTCGTTCTGGCTGATCTCGTCGTCCTGGCGCACGCCGGAGACCACGGTGGGGGAGTAGAAGTAGCCGCGCTCGCCCACCTGTGACCCTCCCGTGTGGACGTTCGCGTGGTCCGGCAGGCGGTCGACGAACCCGCGCACCCGGGCGAGCTGGTCGGCGTTGTTCAGCGGGCCGTACAGCACGTCGAGGTCCGACGGCGGGCCGGTACGGGTGCCCTTCGCCTGCTCGGTGAGCGCCGCGACGAACTCGTCGTGGCTGCCCGGGCCGGCCAGCACCCGGGTCGCGGCCGTGCAGTCCTGCCCGGCGTTGAAGTACCCGCCGATCGCGATGGCCTCCGCCGCCGCGGCGAGGTCGGCGTCGTCGAACACCACGACCGGGGCCTTGCCGCCGAGCTCGAGGTGCACGCGCTTGAGGTCCCGCCCGGCCGCCTCGGCGACCTCACGGCCGGCCCGGACCGAACCGGTGATCGACACCATCCGCGGCGTCTCGTGCGCGACCAGCGCGCGGCCGGTGTCCCGGTCGCCGCAGATCACGTTGCACACGCCCGGCGGGAAGAACTCGGCGGCGATCTCGGCCATCAGCAGCGTCGACGCCGGCGTGGTGTCGGACGGCTTGAGCACCACCGTGTTGCCCGCCGCGATGGCCGGCGCGATCTTCCAGACCGCCATCATCAGCGGGTAGTTCCACGGCGTGACCTGTGCACACACCCCGATCGGCTCGCGCCGTACGTAGCTCGTGTGCCCGGCGAGGTACTCGCCCGCCGAGCGGCCCTCGAGCATCCGCGCGGCGCCGGCGAAGAACCGGAAGTGGTCGATCGCGGGCGGCAGCTCCTCCTCCAGTGTGAGCTGCCGCGGCTTGCCGGTGTTGCGGCACTCCGCGTCGAGCAGGTCGTCCGCGCGTGCCTCCAGGGCGTCGGCGAACCTGAGCATGGCGAGCTGGCGCTCCCGTGGCGTCACGTCCCGCCACTTCTCGAACGCCGCCGCGGCGGCACGCATGGCGCGGTCGACGTCGGCCGCCGTGGACACCGGGGCCGCCGCGAACACCTCGCCGGTGCTGGGGTCGATCAGGTCCGCGTATGCGCCGTCGGCCGGCTCGACGAACGCGCCGTCGACGAAGTTCCGCAGGATGGTCTTGTCGGTCATGTCCGGGCTCCCTGACGAGGATCACGTTGGCTCCGTGCCATCCTCGCGACTGAATCCGCAGCAGACAAGCCCTGAAGCAACCGGATTCGTGTCAGGGTAGCTCCGCGCAGTCCCTAGCCGGACGCGGACGCCTCGGCGGGCTGGCCCGGCACCGGGGAGGCGGCGGAGAGGTCCAGCTCGGCCCACACGATCTTGCCGTCCTCGTGGGTCCACTGCCCCCAGTCGAGCGAGTACGCCGCCACGAGCAGCAGGCCGCGGCCGCCGTCCCGGTCGGGCTCGCGGGGTACGGCCGGTTCGGTGGAGCCGTCGGCGACCTCCACGCGCAGCCGGCCGCCCGTGCGGCGCAGGCTGACCCGGTACGGCCCGCCGCTGTGCCGCAGCGCGTTCGAGGTCAGCTCGTCGATCACCGAGAGTGCGTCGACCAGCAGGTCTTCGCTAAGGTCCGCGAGCAGCCCCCGGGCCCACCAGCGAACCCGGGCGAGCTCGGTGAGCTCCGCCGAGATGACGAGAACCTCCACCGGTTCGTCCGCCATGATCCTTCGTCCCCTCGCCCCGTGCCGTGCCCCACCGCGGACCGGGACTTCCCCGCCCCGCCCGGCAACATGCGTGCCGGAACTCATTGTTCCTTTACTGATACGTGCCCGCGCAGCAATCGGTTTGACCCGGCGGCCGTGCCGCGTGTTCAGCTGCGTGCGGCTGTTGACTTGCCACCGACTTCCAGGTAAACACAGAGATACACAGATTGAACGGCGGTAAATCCACATGTACGCGGAAGAGCGGCAGCAGCACATCGTCGACCGCGCCCGGCGCGAGGGCCGGGTCGACGTCGCGGAGCTCTCCGCGGAGCTGGCGGTGACCGGCGAGACGATCCGGCGCGACCTGTCCGTCCTGGAGCGGCACGGCCTGCTGCGCCGGGTGCACGGCGGCGCGATCCCGGTCGAGCGCCTCGGCTTCGAGCCCGCGCTCGCGGCCCGCGACGCGCTGCTCACCGCGGAGAAGGACCGGATCGCCAAGGCGGCGCTCGCCGAGGTGCCCGAGGAGGGCTCGATCATCCTCGACGCCGGCTCCACCACGGCCCGGCTCGCGGAGATCCTGCCGGTCGACCGGCAGCTGACCGTACTCACCAACGCGCTGCCGACCGCGCTGTCGCTCGCCACCCGGTCCAACGTCACCGTGCTGTTCATCGGCGGCCGGGTCCGCGGCCGCACGTTGGCCTGCGTCGACCCGTGGGCGATGGAGGCGCTCGCACAGAGCTATGTGGACGTCGCGTTCGTGGCCACCAACGGCGTGTCCGTCCAACGTGGACTGACCACTCCGGACCAGGCGGAGGCCGCGGTGAAGCGGGCGATGATCGCGGCCGCCCGGCGGACCGTGCTGCTCGCCGACCACACCAAGGTCACCGCCGACCACCTGTCCCGGTTCGGCCGGCTCGCCGACATCGACATGTTCATCACCGACACCGGGCTCGACGAGCGCACCGCGGCCGAACTCGAGTCCCACGGCCCGAGAGTAGTCCGCGCATGACACAGTCCCGCCTCCCCGGACTTCACACTTGTGGTCACGCTGGGACGACACGGTCGCTGACGGCGCGTACCTGTGGCTGGGTCGCGCCCCGTTCCCCTTGGGTGCGGCTGGCGGCCACGCGGCTGGCGCAAACACCATGATCGTAACGCTGACGCTCAACCCGAGCCTGGACCGCACGATCGAGATCGCGCGGCTCACCCGGGGCGCCATGACCCGGGCCACCGGCACCCGCCTCGACCCGGGCGGCAAGGGTGTCAACGTGGCGCGGGCGCTGGCCGCGCACCGGATCCCGACCTGTGCGGTGGTACCGGTCGGTGGGCCGGAGGGCAGCCAGCTCACCGCGCTGCTGGAGGTCGAAGGCATCGACGTGTGCGCGGTGCCGGTCACCGGGCACACCCGCTCCAACGTGAGCCTCGTCGAGCCGGACGGCACGGTGACCAAGGTCAACGAGCCCGGCGGCTCGCTGGCGGCGGGCGACCTGGAGCGCATCGTCGCGGCGACGCTGTCGGCCGCGGTCGGGGCGGACTGGGTGGTGGCGAGCGGCAGCCTGCCGCCCGGCGTGCCGGACACCTTCTACGGCCGGCTCGGCGCGCGCCTCGCCGAGCCGGGTGTCCGGTTCGCCGTGGACACCTCCGGCCCGCCCCTCGCCGCGACCCTCGGCTGCGGGCCGGCCCTGGTGAAGCCGAACCGCGAGGAGCTCGCCGAGTCGGCCGGCTCCCGGGTGGACACGCTCGGCGACGCCGTGCGAGCGGCGGAGGCGATGCGTGCCGCGGGCGCGGAGTCGGTGCTGGCGAGTCTCGGCGCCGACGGCGCGGTGCTGGTCGACCGGCACGGCGTGCGCTACGGCGAGTCCCCCGTGGACCGTGGGCGCAGTGCGGTCGGGGCGGGTGACGCGATGCTGGCCGGGTTCCTCGCGGCCGGGATCGCGGGTGGGGATGGTCTCGTCGAGGCGTTGTCGTGGGGTGCCGCGGCGGTGCGGTTCCCGGGCTCCCGGATGCCCGGACCGTCCGATGTGGAGCGTGGTGCCGTCCTGGTGCACGCCACCGCCGATCCTTCGCGACCGCTGCGCGGTCCGCACCAAGAGCACGGGATGGAGCAGGTTCGATGACGAATGTCGCTATCTCAGACCTGAAGCACCTGAAGGGCAACGGTTTCCGCGCCAGAGTCCAGCGTTTCGGCGGCAACCTGGCCGGCATGATCATGCCGAACATCGGTGCGTTCATCGCGTGGGGCCTGATCACCGCCATGTTCATCCCGACCGGCTGGCTGCCCAACGAGACACTCGGTGCGCTGGTCGACCCGATGATCACGGTGCTGCTGCCGGTGCTGATCGGCTACACCGGCGGCCGGATGGTCCACGGCCAGCGCGGCGCGGTGGCCGGCGCGATCGCCACGATGGGCGTGGTGGTCGGCGCCGACGTCCCGATGTTCCTCGGCGCGATGCTCATCGGCCCGCTGGCCGCGGTGCTCGTCAAGGGCTTCGACCGGCTCGTCGAGGGCCGGATCCGGACCGGCTTCGAGATGCTGGTCAACAACTTCTCGATCGGCATCATCGGCGGCGGCATGGCGCTGCTGGGGACGATCGGCATCGGCCCGATCGTCGAGGCGCTGACCAGGGCCGCCGGCAACGCGGTCGACTTCCTGGTGGACAACAGCCTGCTGCCGCTCGTGTCGATCATCGTCGAGCCGGCGAAGGTGCTGTTCCTCAACAACGCGATCAACCACGGTGTGTTCGGCCCGCTCGGCGTCGACCAGGCCACCGAGCACGGCCAGTCGATCCTGTTCATGATCGAGACGAACCCGGGGCCGGGGCTGGGCATCCTGACCGCGTTCCTCCTCTTCGGACCGCGCCGGACCCGCGCCACCGTGCCGGGCGCGATGATCATCCACTTCCTCGGCGGCATCCACGAGATCTACTTCCCGTACGTGCTGATGAAGCCGAAGCTGATCCTCGCCGCGGTCGCCGGCGGCATGGCGGGCGTGGGCACCGCGCTCATCACGAACTCCGGCCTGCTGGCCACCCCGGCGCCGGGCAGCATCTTCGCCTACCTGGCGGTCACCCCGCGCGGCGGTCACCTCAGCGTGCTGCTGTGCATCGCGATCGCGGCCGGGGTGTCGTTCCTGGTGGGCGCCGCGCTGCTGCGGTTCGGCCACGACGGCGACGTCGACGAGCCGGCCGCACCGACCGCGGACCCGGCGGACGGGCCGGCCCAACCCGGTGCGCCCGGTGATCAGCGGGCCGGGCACCGGAGCGAGCTCACGGGCGGCGGTGCGGCGGTGAGCGCGCCGGGCAACGGGGCGGTCGCCGCGCCGGCCCGGCCGGTGATCTCCGGCAGGGAGGTCACGACGCTCGTGGTCGCCTGCGACGCCGGGATGGGCAGCAGCGTGATGCTGGCGAGCCAGCTGCGAACCCGGCTCGAGCCCTACGGCGTGGCCGTCGAGCACGTGTCGATCAGTCAGATCCCGGCCGGGACGCGGCTCGTGCTCACGCACGCCGACCTCGCCGACCGGGCCCGCGCGACCGTGCCGCACGCGGTGGTCGTGCCGTTCCACATGTTCCTCGGCGACCCGGTGTTCGACGAGGTGGAGAAGGCCATCAGGGAAGGCGGCGAGATCCGTGGCTGAGCCCGCGGGCGTACTGCCCAAGGAAGGCATCCGGCTGGCGCTGACCGCGACCGACAAGTGGGACGCGATCCGCCGGTCCGGGGCACTGCTCCGCGAGCTGGGCGCCGTCGAGGCCGGCTACCCGGAGGCCATGCTGGAGCGCGAGCGCTCGGTGTCGACCTACATCGGCGAGGGCGTGGCGATTCCACATGGGACGGACGAGAGCCGCGCGCTGGTGCGCCGCACGACGCTTGGTGTGCTGCGGTTCCCGGACGGCGTGGACTGGGACGGCCAGCCGGTGACGATCTGCGTGGCCATCGCGGCCAAGGGCGACGAGCACGTCACGGTGCTCTCCGCGCTGGCGCGGATCCTGATGGACCCGGCCCGGGCCGAGCGGCTGCGCACGTCGTCGAGCGCCGAGGAGGTCCACGAGCTGCTTTCGGGTCTGGGAGACGGGATCGGAGAAGGGATCCAGGCATGAGGGTGGCGCGTTTCCACGCCCCGGGCGACCTCCGCCTGGAGGACGCCGACGAGCCGGTGCCGCGCCCGGGCGAGGTGAAGATCCGCGTCCGCCAGTGCTCGACGTGCGGCACCGACGTGAAGATCTTCAACCACGGCCACCACCACCTGGTGCCGCCGCGGGTCATCGGCCACGAGATCGCGGGCGAGATCGTCGAGGTGGGTTCGGACGTGCCCGGCGGCTGGTCGGCCGGCGACCGGGTCCAGGTGATCGCCGCGGTGCCGTGCGGGACGTGCCCGGACTGCGTGCGGGGCCGGATGACCGTCTGTCCCAACCAGACCTCGATGGGCTACCACTACGACGGCGGGTTCGCCGAGTACCTCGTGGTGCCGCCTGCGGTGTTGCGGGTGGACGGTCTGAACCGGATCCCGGACGGGGTGGGCTTCGCCGAGGCGTCGGTCGCCGAGCCGCTCGCGTGCGTGGTCAACGGGCAGGAGCTGGCCGGCGTCGCGACGGACGACGACGTGGTCGTGGTCGGTGCCGGCCCGATCGGCTGCCTGCACGTGCGGCTGGCTCGCGCCCGCGGTGCTCGCCGGGTGTTCCTGGTGGAGCTGAACCGGTCTCGTCTGGACATGTCGGCGGCCGTCGTCGAGCCGGACGCGGCGGTCTGCGGATCCGAGGTGGACGCCATCGACGAGGTGCGCAAGCTGACCGACGGGCGCGGCGCGGACGTCGTGATCACGGCGGCCGCGTCCGGCGCCGCGCAGCGGGAAGCGCTGCGGATGGCCGCGCGCAGCGGGCGGATCAGCTTCTTCGGCGGCCTGCCCAAGGACCGGCCGAGGATCTCGCTGGACTCGAACCTCGTGCACTACCGGGAGCTGACGATCCTCGGCGCCAACGGGTCCAGCCCGGCACACAACAAGCGCGCGCTGGAGCTGATCGCGGCCGGGTGGGTGCCGGTGCACGACCTGATCACCCACCGGCTGCGGCTGACCGAGTTCCACGACGCGATCGAGCTGGTCGCGTCCGGGCAGGCCATCAAGGTGACCATCGAGCCGTAACCTGGTGTCAAGGAGGACACGATGCCCACTCGAGACGTCGTCGTCGGGTCGAGGATCGGACTGCACGGGCGCCCCGCCGCCGTCGTCGTGAGGACCGCGGCGGCCCAGCCGGTGACGATCCGGATCGGCATGGGCGGGCGGCTGCCGGTCGACGCGAGCAGCATCATCGCGGTGCTGGCGCTCGGCGCCCACGGCGGCGACACGGTCACCATCTCGGCCGAGGGCGAAGGAGCCGAGGCCGCGCTCGACGCGGTGGCCGGCGTGCTCGCCGAGGACCTCGACGCGGAGCCGGCCGCGGAGCCGAACACCGAGCCGAACACGGAGCCGGCCGGTGCCTGACCTGGCGGGGCTGGGCGTGAGCCCGGGGCGGACGGCCGGGCCGGTGTACCGGATGTCCCCGCCGCCGACGCTGCCCGCCGACCCGCCACCGGTGACCGACGTGCAAGTCGAGACGGAGAAGGAGGCGGCGGCCGCGGCGCTGCGGTTCGTCGCCGACGAGCTGGCCCGGTTGTCCCGGCAGGTCGAGGGCACCGCGTCCGATGTGCTGGACACCGAGTCGATGATGGCCGCCGACCCGACCCTGGCCGATTCCGTGTCCCGCCGGATCGAGGCCGGCCGGCCCGCGGCGTGGGCCGTGGCCGACGCGGTCGCCGAGCAGCAGGAGGCGTTCGCGGCGATCGGCGGCTACTTCGCCGAGCGGGCCGCGGACCTCGCCGACATCCGCGACCGCGCGGTGGCCCGGTTACTGGGCGAGCCGATGCCCGGCCTGCCGCGGCCGGGGGAGCCGTACGTGCTCGTCGCCGACGACCTGTCGCCGGCCGACACCGCGCTGCTGGACCCGGCCGCGGTGCTGGCGATCGTCACCCGGCGCGGCGGCCCGACGAGCCACACGGCGATCCTTGCGAAGGCCCGTGGCCTGCCCGCGGTCGTCGGCTGTGCCGGGGTGCGCAACCTGCCCGACGGCACGACGGTCGCCGTGGACGGCACGACCGGCCTGGTGTCCACTGTGGACGCGGTAACGGCGGGAGCGATCCGGGCGGAGGCGGCGCGGGAGCGGGAGCGTCAAGACGCGGTCACGGGCCCGGGCCGGACCGCCGACGGGCACCCGGTGCCGCTGCTGCTCAACGTCGGCGGCGCGGGTGAGGTGATCCCGGACGCCGAGGGCGTGGGCCTGTTCCGCACGGAGTTCCTGTTCCTGGGCCGGACGAGCGCGCCTGCGGTGGCGGAGCAGGAGCGGGCGTACGAGGAGGTGTTCCGTGCGGCCGGGCCGGGCAAGATCGTGCTGCGCACGCTGGACGCCGGGGCGGACAAGCCGCTGCCGTTCCTCGGGCTCGCGGCCGAGGACAACCCGGCGCTGGGGGTGCGCGGCCTGCGCATCGCCCGCGACCACCCCGCCGTGCTGGCCGGCCAGCTCGAGGCCGTGGCCAGTGCCGCGCGCGCGACCGGTGCCGACGTGTGGGTGATGGCGCCGATGGTCGCGACCGCGACGGAGGCCGACGCGTTCGCCGCGCAGGCCCGCCTGGCCGGCCTGCCGACCGTCGGGGTGATGATCGAGGTCCCGGCCGCGGCGTTGCGGGCGCGCCGGCTGCTCGAGGTCGTCGACTTCGTGAGCATCGGGACGAACGACCTGAGCCAGTACACGATGGCGGCGGACCGGATGAACGGCGAGCTGGCCGACCTGCTGGACCCGTGGCAGCCGCCGGTGCTCGAGCTGGTGGCGGAGGTGGCGAAGGCCGGCCGGGACGCGGGCAAGCCGGTCGGCGTGTGCGGCGAGTCGGCCGGGGATCCGTTGCTGGCGCTGGTGTTCACCGGTATGGGCGTGACGACGTTGTCGATGTCGGGCTCGGTGCTGCCGGCGGTCCGCGCGGCGCTGGCCGCCCACTCACGCGCCGACTGCGAGCGCCTCGCCCGCCTCGCACTCGACGCCCCCGACGCGACCACCGCCCGGCGCGCGGTGGCCGAGCAGGCGGGCGCCTAAGGGGTGTCCGGCGCGCCCAGCGACTCGATCCGGGCGGCCAGGGCGGCGCGGCTCACCGGTGGCAGGACCGGGCGGACCAGGGTGGTGGATCGGCCGGCGACCGCGTCGGCGACGAACCGGGCGACGGCGGCGGGAGACTGCACGGCGTCGCCGCCCAGGTAGCCCACGACGACCGGTGGCTCGGCGGGAGCCGTCTCCACGCCGACGTACCAGCCGAGCCGCTCGTCCCAGGCCAGCATCAGCTCCCGGTCCGGGCGCTCGATCCATCGCTGGCTGAGCGCGAGGTACGCGGTGGCGGTGTCGCTGACCTCGTACCCGGTGGCCTCCGGCGGCACGCCGATCGCGTCGGCGACCCGCCGGACGTAACCGCACAGCGTCGTGCCGAGCCGGGTCGGCCCCTCGAGCATGTCGTCCAACCCCAGCATCGACACCAGTCGGACGAAGTCGGGCACGTCCCGAGCGTTCCCGGCGACCGTGTGCGTCGCGCTGTCGCGCTGAGCGGACCGTTCCCGCGCCGCCTTGGCCAGGCCGAACGCGAACTGGTCGGCCGGCCGGAGGTGCTTGCTCTGTCGTGTCGGGTTCATCCGAGGTCAGCCGCGAGGGCACGCGGGGGATTGGCTCGTGACGATATGCGGGCCCGACCTCATGTCGGTGCTCCCGTCCTCGGCCGGATGCCGGCCGAACTCACATAGTCGAGGACGAAACCGGCTCGTCCGCCAGCATGCGATGTGCCTTCGACGCTCTCAGCCTACACGTCAACGGAGTCATCAGCGCCGGTCGGAGGGCCGGGACGGTGCGGCGCGATGCGTAAGAGGTTGGTAAGACACGAACAGCGCCGGACGGTGCGAGGATCACGGGCGGGAACGATCGCCGTCAGTCGGGGATACCGCATCGTGAGAACCACGCACGGACGTCCAACGGTACTCATCGCGCCGCGCCGGATCGGGCTCGGTCGCCTCAGCGGCGGTGGTGGCGGCCGGTGCGCGTGGCGCGTTCCCGTTGGGCCAGCACATCATGAGCCCCGCTGCGCTGGTCGTGCGTGGATGATGCTCGCGCTGGTGAGCGCGTACCCGACCGTCCGGTTCCGGTCCGCCGGCATGGTGATGAGCTGGTTCCCGCGAGAAACCGCGGCCGCCCGGGAACGCCCGGGCGGCCGCGGTCGTGCTCGGGGCGGGAGGGTCAGGTGGACGCGGCCTCGCTCTCGCCGGTCTTGTCGCCGCTGCCGCGCTCCTCGATGACCCGCTCGTTTTCGGCGCGGTGCGCGCGGTACTGGCGGATCGAGTAGACCAGTGCGGCGGCCCACACCACGCCGATCACCGCGTAGACCGGCCAGCGGACGGCGTCGCTCGCGTCGATCCATTCGCTCGTCAGCAGTGTGCGGATGTTGGTCAGGATGATGATGCCGCCGACCGCCGAGCCGAGCACGCGCGGCGGGATGTGCCGGACGAGCCAGGCCGCGATCGGGGCCGCGATCACGCCGCCGACCAGCAACGCGACGACCCAGGTGAAGTTGATGCCCTGGGAGCCGATGCCGACCAGGAAGCCGATGCTCGCGGCGATGGCGACGAGGAACTCGCTGGTGTCGATCGAGCCGATGGTCTTGCGCGGCTCCAGGCGGCCGCTCGCGAGGATGGCCGGGGTGCCGACCGGGCCCCAGCCGCCGCCACCGGTCGAGTCGATGAAGCCGGCGAGCAGGCCGAGCGGGCCGAGGAAGCGCTTGCGCAGCGGCTTGCCAAGGTTGTGCCGCGGCAGCCCGAACGTCGTGAACCGGACCAGGATGTAGCTGCCGAGGATCAGCAGCAGCACCGACATGACGGGCTTGGCCGTCTCGGTGGACAGGCTGGACAGGAACGTCGCTCCCGCGAAGGCGCCGACCGCGCCGGGGATGCCGATCTTCGCGACGACCTTCCAGTCGACGTTGCCGAACCGCCAGTGAGCGAGCCCCGACGCCAGCGTCGTGCCGATCTCCGCCAGGTGCACGGTCGCGGACGCGGCCGCCGGGTGGGTGCCGATCGCCAGGAGCAGGGTGGTGGACGTGACGCCGTAGGCCATGCCCAGGCTGCCGTCGACGAGTTGGGCACCCAGGCCCACCAGGGCCAGCAAGACCAGCTGTCGCATCACATCATCCATTTCTTTGGTCGAATTACCTAGCATCTTCCGGATCGGGCGCCCTGATCGCCAACCCGGTCCACATGCCGGAACATTCCGTGGGAAGTTCGACGGGCAGCCTTGCGCAACCGGCCGCTCGACGCTACAAGCTCACCGCGGGTAGGCGGTCGGCCCGGCGACACGACGTGGGTCAGGACGGAACCGAGCCCGTGACCAGGCGTCGAGCCACTCCACATCCGCCCCGGCGGGCAGCGGGCCTGCTTTGTCCATTGTGGACCAGAAGGTGCGGATGTTCGCCGGCGCCGCCTCCCGGGCGGCCTGCGCGGCGGCGGCGATGAGCGGTTCGACGGGCTCCGCCTGCTGGGCGACCGCGAGCAGGCCGCCGGCCCGGGCCATCATCTCCCGAACCCCCGCTGGCGAACGCCGCGATGCGGCCGTCGGCGCGGTCGTGGTCACCGCGAACCACTCGCGGCTCGCGACGTCGACCGGTTCCGTGTCGCCGACGAGGGCCACGTCGACGCCCCGCTTCAGCAGCGCCGCCTTGGTGCCGAACCGCACGTACCCGGTGCGCGCGCCGACGCCGGCTGCCTCGGTGACCGCCGCGAGCGTCGTCGTCGCGTAGCCGTCCGCCACGAACAGCTCGGTAGCGGCCCGCACGATCCGCTCCTCGGTGTCGGCCACCCTGGCCCCGCGACTGGCCGGAATCCACCACCTCAAGCTGCCGGAGTCCGTCCCGCGCCTGGTAAGAGAGCCGGCTCGGCTACACGCTCCAGATCGAGTTCGTCGAGCAGGGCACGCTGATGGGTGTCGCGCTCCGGCACCCCAACGGCGGGCCGCCCCTGGCGCTGCGGCTCGACCCGGCACGCGCGGCCGCGGCGGCCGGGTTCGACC
>NZ_JBOHGB010000075.1:0-32363 GCF_050699935.1 Actinophytocola sp. | reverse complement strand
AGCTGCCGCCCGGACTTGTCACTCTTACGTGGACTCACAAGGTCCGATGTCATCACTCTCAGTGCCCATCCCGCCGGACCTCAGCCCGGCGTGTCGGGCCAGAAACACCGATCTTGAAACAGTCCTGTGCAATAGTTTGAGTTTTGACCTGTTCGGCGGGGTCGTACCTGACTTGGCTCACGTTCGGATCGGATTCGTCGGTGCAGCTCGTTGACCTGCGGTATTGCCGTCGGGATGGGTGAGATCTGCGCACTAAAATTTGGGTCCTAAAGTGGCGCGGTGGCCTACGTCCGCACCGTGAAGACCGCTTCCGGGGCGCGTGCGGTGCAGATCGTGTGACGGGACCCCGCGAGCTGAACCGCGGCCTGTGAGAGCGGGTTATCGGTGGGTGCAGGCGGCAGCGTAGCTGGCTGGGGTTCGGTAGCCCAGGGCCGAGTGCCTGCGGTGGTGGTTGTACTCGTCCTTCCAGTCGCTGATCACGACCCGGGCCTGGGTCAGTGACCAGAACAGGGTGATGTTGAGGCATTCGTCGCGTAGTCGGCCGTTGAACGATTCGATGTAGCCGTTGCGCCAGGGCTGGCCGGGTGGGATGAACGCCAGACCGACTCGTTCGCCGGCCCAGTCACGCGGTCATCGGGGTGGGTGTTGTGGCGTTGCAGGGCGGCGAGTTCGCCCCAGCGGCAGCCGGTACAGGCGGCGGTGACGATGAGCAGGGCGCTGCTGCGGTTGTGGAGTTGGGCAGCTTGTAGCGCACCGCGGAGGGCTTCTTCCGGACTGGCCCACAGCATTTCGCGGGGGATGCGCAGGGCGCGTTGCCTCGGTTGCGGTGGTGGTGGACGGGGTGGCCGGGATAAGTCCGTCGTCTGCGGCGTCGCCGAGGATGCGCCAGAGCAGCCCCAGGATGCCCCGCACGGTGGAGTGCTCGTACCCGCATTCGTGGAGCTCGGCCGACCATTGGCGGATGGATGTCGCCCACGGCTTCGTGGCCGAATCGGACGTGGATGTGGTTGGTGACCAGGTATCGGAAGTTCTTGATGGTCAGCTCGTAGCGGACCGGCCAGTGCTCGCCCCTTCTTTGTTGATCCGCTCTAACCGGACAGAAGGCGGTGTCTCGAAGTCGTAGCCATTCGTTGATCGCTGCTACGTGGACGGTGGCCTCATAGCGGACGGCCCCAGGTACCTCGGCAGGTACGAGACCAGCCTCGACGAGGCGCTGAGCACGCCGTGGACCCGAAAGCCAGCCCGTCGCGGCGAACTGGGCCGAATGGACGCGGGTTCCTGGTCGGACTCACCGGCTGCTGGCTTCGTAGCTCGTCTTCGTCCACGCGACACAAAGTCTGGGCGCATCCCGCGGTCCGCCTTCCGAGGCGTGGTGGCCAACGCTCGGCGTCGAACTGAGGGCGGGCGGGTCGCAGCTCTTGCGACTACTAACATCTGATGTTTATGCGGTAAGAGGGGGTGGGAATGCGCGGATTTGCCGTTCGTGTGCTGGGGCCTTTCGAGGTGGTGGCCGGCGACGGTCTGGTTCGGCTCCCTGCCGGACGGTTGCGGTCGCTGCTCGTCGTGCTGGCGATGTCGGCCGGCAAACCCGTGTCGGTAGACGAGCTCGCCGCCGCCGTGTGGGGGGAGCGGTTGCCGGGCAATGCCCGGCGCAGCCTGCAGACTTACGCCGGGCGCCTGCGGACCGCGCTCGGCGTCGGGGTCGACAGCGGCGCGACGGGTTTCGCGCTGCGGATCGACCCCGACGAGGTGGACGCGTTGCGGTTCGTCCGGCTGCTGGACGAGGCGGCCCGCTGGCCGGATGTCACCGCCGAGCGGGCGTCGCTGGTCGAGGCGCTGGAGTTGTGGCGGGGCGAACCGTACGAGGGGGTCGACTCGGAGTGGTTGCGGGAGCATCACGCTCCTCGGCTGGTGGAGCGCTATCTTTCCGCGCGCGAGCGGCGGGTCGATCTGGACCTCGCCGGCGGCGGTCACGGTGACCTCGCGGCCGAGCTCGGTGCGCTGACCGCGCGCTACCCGTTGCGCGAGCCGCTGTGGGTGCGGCTGCTCGTCGCGCTCGGCCAGGCCGGCCGGTACGCCGAAGCGCTGGAAGCGTACGAGACCGTCCGTGCGCGAATCGCCGCCGAGCTCGGGGTGGATCCGAGCCCCGAGTTGCGGCGGGTGCACGCGGACCTGGTGGCCGGCCGCAGTCCGGTAGTGGTGGGCGAGGCCAGGCCGTCGGCCCGGCCGGTCGTGTCGCCACGGCAGCTCCCGGCGAAGATCGATCGGTTCGCCGGGCGTCGCGATGCGTTGGCGGTGCTGGACGGTCTGCTCGACGGAGGGCCGCGTACACCGTCCCCGCCCATCTGCGTGATCACCGGCGCGGCGGGGGTGGGCAAGACCACCTTGGCCGTGCGTTGGGCCCATCAGGTGGCCGACCGGTTCCCGGACGGGCAGCTGCATGCCAACCTGTGCGGGTTCGGCCCCGGCGAGGAGGCTATCGACCCGGCCGATGTGCTCCGTGACTTCCTGGGCGCCTTCAGCGTGCCACCGGAACGTGTGCCGACGACCGTCGCCGCGCGGGCCGCGCTGTTCCGCAGCCTACTGGCGGGCAAGCGGGTGCTGATCCTGCTGGACAACGCGCGTGACGCCGAGCAGGTCAGGCCACTGCTGCCCAGTAGCGCCGGCTGCCTGACCGTGGTCACAAGTCGAAACGACCTGGCCGGCGTCGTCGTGGCCGATGGCGCCCATCCCGTACCCCTCGACGTTCTGTCACGGGAGGACGCCCAGCAGCTGCTCGCGGTCCGGCTCGGCCAGGAACGCGTAGCGCAGGAACCGCAGGCCATCGAGGCCATCATCAGCGCTTGTGCTTATCTGCCACTGGCGTTGGCGATCGTCGCCGCACGTGCGACGTTGAACCCGTCACTGCCGCTGGCGGCGCTGGCCGTCGAGCTCCGCGACTCCCGCAAAGACCTCAACGCCCTCGAAACCGGCGACGACGTCACGAGCGTCCGGGTGGTCTTCTCCTGGTCGCACCGGGTCGTCACGCCGGAGGCCGCCCATTTGTTCCGACTGCTGGGCCTGTATCCCGGCCCCGAGATCTCGGCCACAGCGGCGGCGAGCCTCGCCGCGCTCCCGATGCCGCGAACCAGGACGTTGTTGACGCAGCTCCAGCGAACGAACCTGGTCAACCAGCGCGACACCCACCGATACCGGATCCACGACCTGCTGCGCACATACGCCCGGGAGCTGGCCGCACGGCATCACACCGAGACGGAACGGTACGGCGCCGTGCACCGGTTGGTCGACCATTACCTGCACACCGCGTACACGGCCGACAGGCGAATCGACCCGCGCCGGGATCCGATCGCGTCCGCCCCTCCGCTCGACGGCGTGACCGAGGAGGAACTACCGGACCGGGACCGAGCCATCGCGTGGTTGAGGACCGAGCGCCCGGTGCTGCTGGCTGTCGGCCGGCTCGCCGCGGACCACGGGCTCGACACCCACGTATGGCAGCTGGCGTGGGCGCTCACCACCTTCCTGGACCGCCAGGGGCACTGGCACGACTGGGCGATGACGCAACGCGCTGCTCTCGAGGCCGCGGAGCGGCTCGACGACCGTGCCAAGGTCGCTCGCGCGCACGGGGGCTTGGCGCGGGCGATGACCCGGCTCCACCGATACCCCGTCGCTTACACTCACTTCACCCGCGCCGTAGAGTTGTTCGGCGCACTGGGTGACCCGGTCGGTGCAGCGAAAACGCACGTCAACCTCGGCTGGATGTACGAGCGCCAAGACAACTTCGGCCACGCGCTGAACCACAACAAGCGGGCGCTCGAGTTGTTCCAGAAGTGCGACCACAAGGTGGGCCAGGCCACCGTACTCAACGCGGTGGGCTGGGATTACGCCAAACAGGGAGACCACCACACCGCACTGACCTTCTGTGAGCGCGCATTACGGCTGAGCCGCGTTCTCGACCACCGCTTCGGCCAGGCCGAGGCCTGGGAGAGTCTCGGCTACATCCACCTTCATCTCGGCGATCATCGAAAGTCGATCTCCTGTTACGAGCACGCGCTCGACCTGCTTTTCGAACTCGGCGCCCCGGCTCTCGCGGCTACGGTGCTGCGCGACATCGGCGACGCCTACTGCCTCGTGGGTGACACCGCCGCGGCGCGGTTGAACTTTATGCGGTCCCTGGAAATACTCGAGGAGCTGGCCGATCCTGCCGCGGACGAACTACGCGCCAGGCTGACACAGGTGTGACGCACATTTGACGCATCGCACCGTTTGGATTTCGTCAGCCGTGGTGTTGCTCGATCCAGATGTGCGGGGGGATGGGTGAGCTCGCGATAGCGGTCGGTCGCCGGGCTCCGAGGGGTGCCGGGCGAGCTGATCACCGCGGCAAACCGTGCGGGTCAACGGGTCTGGGCACAGACGAGGGAGATCTTGTTGAACGTGCGACCTGATGGGTCCGTCGAAGATGACGCGACCGCCGCCGACGCGCTGAGCATGTCCGGATGCTCGCGGAGAGCGACGCCACACTGCCGCCGATCTTGGTCGACCGGCGGGACCATGCGGGTTGTCGACGGGATGCACCGGCTCGGCGCGATGACGCTGCGCGGTGCGCGGCAGATCGAGGTGAGGTTCTTCAACAGATCGGCGGACGCGGCCTTTCTCGCCGCGGTTCGGGAGAATGTCGCCCATGGTCTGCCGCGGTCGCGGGCGGACCGGGAGGCAGCGGTGCTGCCCATCGTCAACGCATTTCCCGACTTCTCTGACCGGTCGATCGCCTCGGTCTGCGGTGTGTCACACAGAACGGTCGCCGCGATCCGGACGCGTGCAACTGGACAACAGAACCAGTTGCACACCAGGACCGGACTGGATGGCTGGGTCCGGCCGCTCAACATCGCGGCAGGACGGCGCGCAGCCGAGGAGCTGATCCAGGCCCGCCCCGACGATCAGGTTCACCGACGCGGGTAGGAGGTTGCTCCACTGGCTCGACGTGCACGCCGCCGGCCCGACCTCATCAACGTCATTCCGCCCTACCACGCGGGCTCGGCAGCCGCCGTGGCCTCTCTGTAGGGCAAGATGAGGACACGGAGCGTCAGGTGCCGGTGATCCGCCCTTGACCGGTGGCCGCGCGAACTCGCGCGCGAGGCCACCGACGAACTGGATTACCTCTGTGCCGGACGGCTGTGGAGACAGGAAGCCACTTGGCACAGGCGCGAAGATGGCATCGACCGCTCTTTCGAGAATTACTCCCTGGTTTCCGGAACCTTCCGCAGCCACGACCAGACCCGAATAGGTCTGCAGGGTCAATGCCTTGAAGCGCATCGCCTCACCATGATGAGATCGGGCCGAATAGTTGCGGGAACTCATGACGAGCGCGAAAATGAGAACACTCACGATGGTCAGTCGACCAGTCGCGTGCTCCACGATCTGAGCCGCCGTAGCTTGCGCCGGCACCCGCCACGTGAATGCGGTGACGACGGGCACGACAATCACAGAAAGACCTAGCAAGCATGAGGCGATCAACCATCTCCTGGCGCGCCCTTGGTCTGACGGTCGGCGTCAGCGGTAAACGCCGCCGCATACGTACCTATAGACGATCGCTCGGTCAAAACCCGAACCGCTTCGGCCGCCCGCTCGGCTTTTCGAAGCTCGTCCTCAATATTCTTCAATCTGATCGAGGCAGATTCCTCGATCGCGCTGAGCCGTTCGGTTATGGCTAAATCACTGCCTGACACTTGGAAGAAGTCGCCGCAAGCCTCCCAGATGTCGAGAACACGCTCACCGAGTGTCTCGAGGCGCTGATCAGGGGCATCTTCCGACCTTAAGAGTTCATCATCAGCAGCGTCGGCGGCGCCGTCCACGTCACCAACCCCTGCTCAACCGCACCAAAGGCGAAGTCTGTCAGCTGGCACTCCAGTCCGGCCTCACCGGCCACGTGCTCGGCCGCACGATCAGTTGCGGAAATCCCCGACGCACCCGAATGAAGGCCGACTTCAACTGTGGCTACTGCTACCCGTGCCTCCTACGGCGCGCAGGCCTGATACACGCACTTGGCGACGACCCCACTCCCTACCGACACCATGTAGCCGACCTGCCGCTCGACGACGGCAAACCCGAGACCTGAAAGCACTCAGGCAATGGCTGAATACTCCGTTCGGCCTACGTGACCTCATTGCTGACAGCCCGTATCCACAAGACACACCACCGCCAGTTGTATTGCCTGTCCTAGAACGCGGACGTGTCGAGTTCGCAACGATGATCGACCGAGTGCTGCCTGACGGACACCCGCTGCGTGTACAACGCCCGTCGGTCTCACATTCGAGACCGAGCCAAAGCGTGACACCCGGGACATGAGCTCGCGACACTAACGCTCCAGGTCTACTCCGCCCGCAGTCAGTCGAGCTACGTGGCAGCATCGACTCGGAGGTTTGCGGCATGGTGGGGGAGTGGCCGCCCCCTGCGTGCGGCCAATCGTCCGGAGAGCCCGCGCTACAACTACCTGCTCGCCGTGCGACAACTCGTCCGTTGCCTGGCCGACGAGCGCTCGGTCCGTCGGACCTCGAGGATGCCGGCACCACCCGGATCTTCGGAGCAACGGCGCGGTGTCAGCTCAAGTGCGTCGTCGTGATCTGCTCGGCCACTGTGTCGGCGACATCGAGCCGTGCCGGGTCGATCGGATCGTCCCTTGTGGAGCCGATCTTCGCCGACGCGTATGCCGTCACCGACAGTGTGCCGCCGTAGGTCAGAACCACATCGAGCCGGCGCACGTGCCACGGCGACTCCACCCACTCGACGATCTGGACGGGTAGACCGGCCATGCTCGTCCACGTCGCGTTCTGTTCGGCCCGTACGCGCCCCGGGGCGAGCCGCACCGCGACACGAGCCGTACGGGTGGGCTCGACGAACACGCAGCCGACCGTGTCGTCGACCACGGGACGGAGCGTGGCGCCGACGCGCTCGCGGACAGCATCAAGAGCGATCGCGCAATTGACGTAGATGTCGGTAGTCGCCGCACGGACCAGTTCGGCCTTCCGGCCGGGCACCGCGACCGCGGCATAAGGCTGGCAACGCGCGGGGTCAGTCGCGTAGTAGCCGCAGGCGCCGGCGACCGGGAGGTCCGGCTCGTCCGGACGGTAGAGCAGCCCATGCCGCGGAACCACCCGCGATCCTGTCGTCGGTGCCCTCAGCACGGCCGCCACGAGTTGCTCGGCGCGCGGACAGTCCGGCGCGGACAGCTCCATCAGCTGCTCGGTCTCGGTACCGGCTGGGCCGTTGCTCCACTGGACCGTGCACGCGCGGGGCGCGTCGCTGACAACGGTTCGCCGGCCCGCGATCCGCTTCGGAACTCCGCCGGTGTGCGCACGGCCGTAACCGAGCGTGAGTCGGATCGCCGCACCGACCGGCGGCCGCATCGGGTCGGCGACACAACCGTCGATCCCGTAGTCCCCCACGCTCTCGTGGCTGAGGTGATAGCCGTACGGGTCATCGAGCGCCGTACCCAGCACCGCGCAGGGATCCCAGCTCGCCATCGGCCGGTCCGCGCCCGGCCGTAGGGTTTCCGGTCGGGCAAGCCGACGCGCCGCCACGCTCCCGAACGCCGCGGCGACGGCGCATAGGTCACCCGCCGTCGATGCCGTACCCGCGAACACGGCGAACCGTACCGACAACGAGCGGCCCACCGGCAGATGCAGGAAACACATCGACCGCGGCTCGTTGCCCCAGCGCTCCACATAGGCCTTGGCTCCGCCAAGAGCTCGCGGGTAGAAGTCACCGAGCCGATCCCGGGCGGTGAACGACATGCCAAGCCGGACAGACACCCTGGCACCGTCGTTCGCCCGCAGGTCGCACCGGTGCGGACCCAACGCCACCGGCCGCGAGCCAGTCGGGAACCCCGACAACCGCGCGGCGCGGGCGTCGAGCAGCGCACACGCGTCGACCTGCCGAAGCGCGGCCAGCACGGCCCGCTCGTCCCCCCTCGACGGCACCACCGCACGCGGGTGCTCGACCAACGGAAGGCGTGAGGCTTCCCCGGGTTGTTCGACCGTACACGCGGCCAGCGCCAGCACACCGGCGACGACGCAGACACCCCGCCGCAAAATCCGCTGGCCGACGCTCCAGATGATGACCTCACAAGGACGTCCCCACTCTCCCCGCAGTCTATCCGCGGGGGTAGTGCGAGGACACCGTGCTGCTGAGCGGGTGGCCGCGGTGGCTCATCGTCGCGGGGTGTGTGGCGGTGGGGTCAGGAGGCAGGTCAGCATCGGGGTGCAGTCGCCGGCTGTGGGGAGATCGGTGACGAGCCGCGCGATCATGGTTGCCCGTTCGTCGCCGAGCACCGGTGTGCTGTAGCCGACGAACTTGTGGTGCAGCTCGGAATCGCTCAGTGGGCGGTCGGGGCCACCACGCGCGGTGGTCAGCGGCGAGGTGAGGACGTGGCCATCGGTCAGGGTGAGCCGGACGGTCGCCTGCCGGTTCGCGGGGAAGCCGCGGGTGAGTTCGGGGTCTTCGCGCAGCACGACGCCGGCGGCCAGTCGCCGGGTCTCTGGGTTGGTGAGGGCGGCCCCGGCGAGGTGTTCCGGGCGTACGTCACGGTACGTGAGGGCGAGCGCCAGCGCGAAGGGCAGGCTGTATTGCGCCTGTTCGGTGTTGGTGGGGGCCGCGGTCGCCAGCCGGGTGGCCTCGTGAAAGGTGCGGACCTCGACGGTGCGGACGTCCTCGGCGTGCACGTGGTGGTCCTCGGCGAGGGTGATCGCGGCCTGGATGGCCGGGTGCGCCCAGCGACACACCGGATACGGCTTGACGTACTGCTCGGTGATGCGCCAGCGCACCCCGAGATCACTCCACACCGAGCGGGTGGCGTACGCGGTCAGCGGGCCGGCCGGGGCGCCGGTGAAGCCGCGCGCGGCAAGCAGGGCGGCCTCCACGCCCGCCCCGGCACCCCACCCGGAGCCGTCCTTGACCATGGTGGGGTTGTCGATACAGCGCAACATCGGGCTGCGCGGCGCGTGATACTCGGCGATGCCCAGCGCTTCCAGAGTTCGGTCGGGATCCAGGCGCAGGGCACGGGCCCCGATCGCGGCGCAGCCGAGCGCGTTCCAAGCCCCGGAGGTGTGGTAGTCGGCGGCGGTGGCGTGCAACGCGATCCCGGCCCGCAGCCCGATCTCGTACCCCAGCACGAGCCGGGTCAGTAGCTCCGCGCCACTGGCGTCGTCGGCCTCGAACTCGGTGAAGGCCAACGCGGCCGGCAGCACCGCGGCACCGGCGTGGCCCTTGGTCAGGTCGTGCCCGTCGTGACCGTCCAGGCTGTCGATCGTCGCCGCACCGGCGATCGCCGCGCCCACCGGGCTGGCGCTGCGCCCGTCGAGGAGAATACGCACCCCCCGGCCGGTGGTGGCGTAGTACTCGACGGCGTGCTCACGCGCCAGACGCGACATCGGGGTGGTCGAGCCCGCCGCCGCGACCCCGGCCGTGTCCAGCAGGCACCGTTGGGCCTGGCGCACCACCGGGCCCGGAAGATCATCGAACCGCAGATCCCGCACCCAGTCGGCAACTCTGGCCTCGTCGTCGCCAGTGCTCACGTCGAGCGTCACCTCCGTACCGACCGCGCCCCGTCAGACATATATCACGTTGAGCAGTTGGGTTTTCTTGTGGCGGTCACTGAACGAGCGACCCGTGACTGGCGGTATTGACGTCCTGTCCCAGTTGAATCCTGCCGGCTCGCTGAATCGTGTCCCCTGATTTCACGCAACCAGGGCAGCCCTGGTTCTTCGCCTGTACATCACCAAATAACCGCGCTAGCGTCGAAGACAGTTGCCCCGCGGCGTCGCTGATTTGCCATTCTCGACGCCGTTCAATTCAGTTCACGGAATCCTCTGTCCGACACAAGAATGGTAGGTGTGCGCTGTGACTCTGACTGAGCCCGTGGAGTCGGATTTCAACACGAACGGCGACCAGGCCGGCACGAGTCTGGCGACCGCGGCCGCGCGCAACTTGGCCACGACGACCAAGTCCGTGCCGCAGATGCAGGCGATCTCGTCGCGGTGGCTGCTGCGCATCCTGCCGTGGGTCGAGACCAAAGGTGGTGTGTTCCGGGTCAACCGGAGGCTCAACTACGAGGTGGGCGACGGGCGGGTGACGTTCGTCAACACCGGATCCGTGATCCGGGTCGTCCCTCCCGAACTGTGCGAGCTGCCGCTGTTTCGCGGATTCGACGACCAAGAGGTCCTCCGCGCCCTGGCTGACCGGTTCGAGCAGCGGGAGTACGAACCGGGCGACGTCGTCGTCGAGTTCGGCCATGTCTCGGACCAGGCGGTCCTGGTCGCGCACGGCAAGTTGAACAAGACCGGCACCGGTGAGTTCGGCGATCAGACGGTGCTCGGTGTGCTGGCCGACGGCGATCACTTCGGTGACGAGACGCTCGCGGACCCAAGCAGCATCTGGGAGTTCACCGTCAAGGCGGCGACGAAGTGCTCGGTGATGGTGTTGCCGCAGCAGGCGTTCGACGACGTGCTCGCCCAGTCCGAGGCGCTGCGCGCGCAGCTCGAGCGCTTCCAGGCAGGTCTGATGTCGGCGCGCAACGAGCACGGCGAGGCCACCATCGACGTCGCCTCGGGACACGATGGCGAGCCCGCGTTGCCGGGCACGTTCGTCGACTACGAGCTCTCGCCCCGCGAGTACGAGCTCAGCGTGGCGCAGACCGTGCTGCGTGTCCACACCAGGGTCGCCGACCTCTACAACGAGCCGATGGACCAGGTCGAGCAGCAGCTGCGGTTGACCATCGAGGCGCTGCGCGAGCGGCAGGAGCACGAGCTCGTGAACAACCGCGAGGTCGGGCTGCTGCACAACGCCGACCTCAAGCAGCGCATCCACACCCGGAACGGTCCGCCGACACCGGACGACCTCGACGAGCTGCTGTCGCTGGTGTGGAAGAAGCCCACGTGCTTCCTGGCCCATCCGCGCACGATCGCCGCCGTCGGACGGGAGTGGAACCGCCGCGGACTCTACCCGGATCCGATCGACATCAACGGGCACAAGGTGCCCGCGTGGCGCGGCGTGCCCATTCTTCCGTGCAACAAGATTCAGGTCGGCGACAAGAACACGAGTTCAATCCTCCTGCTGCGCGCCGGCATGGACGACCAGGGTGTTGTCGGTCTGCATCAGACCGGCCTGCCCGACGAATATCAGCCCGGATTGTCCGTGCGGTTCATGGGTATCAACGAAAGGGCCGTCATTTCCTATCTCGTCAGCGCCTACTATTCAGCCGCCGTCCTTACTCCCGACGCCCTCGCGATGCTCGAGAACGTCGAAATCGGACGGGAAGACTGACCGGAATGACGGCCGCCACCGAGTCGCGCCTGAGCCTCGGCACGAGCGCCGCCCGCGCGCTGGCGACGACGACCAAGTCCGAGCCGCAGATGCGGGCGGTCTCGCCGCGGTGGCTGCTGCGCGCGTTGCCGTGGGTCGAGACGACGGGCGGTGTCTACCGGGTCAACCGCAGGCGGGTCCGCGTCGCCGGTGGCGGGCAGGTTGGCTTCACCGCCATCGGCACGCGGTACCGGGCAGTGCCTTCGATGCTGACCGGGCTGCCGCCGCTGTCCGGGCTCGCCGACGAGGACGTGCTGAGCACGCTGGCGGACCGGTTCGAACAGCGGGAGTACGCGCAGGGTGACGTGCTGGTGGGGGCCGGCCAGCCCGCCGACCGCGTGTTCCTCCTGGCTCACGGCAAGGTGAACCGGCTGCGCACCGCGGCTTACGGGGATCCGGCCGTGGTCGACGTGCTGTCCGACGGCGACTTCTTCGACCAGCAGGTGCTCACCGGCGAGCACCGCACGGCGGAGTACACCGTCAGGGCGCTCACCCCCGTCACGGTGCTGACGCTGTCGCGGCCGGCGGCCGAGGAACTGCTGGCGTCGTCGGAGACGCTGCGCGCACACCTCGAGCGAAACCAGAGCCGGGCGAGGACGCCGCGGAACAAGAAGGGAGAGGCGGACATCGCCGTGGCGTCGGGCCACGCCGGTGAGCCCGAGCTGTCGGGCACGTTCGCGGACTACGAGCTGTCCCCGCGCGAGTACGAGCTGAGCGTGGCCCAGGCCGTGCTGCGCGTCCACACCAGGGTCGCCGACCTCTACAACGAGCCGATGAACCAGGTCGAGCAGCAGCTCCGGCTGACCGTCGAGGCGTTGCGGGAACGCCAGGAGCACGAACTCGTCAACAACCCGGAGTTCGGGCTGCTGCACAACGTCGACCGGTCCCAGCGCATCCACACCCGCTCCGGGCCGCCCACCCCCGACGACCTCGACAACCTGCTCAGCCGCCGCCGCAAGACGCGGTTCTTCCTCGCCCATCCCCGCGCGATCGCGGCGTTCGGCCGGGAGTGCAGCCGCAGGGGAGTGGATCCGGGCAGTGTCTCGGGCGGTGTCGCCGGCGACGACAGTGAGCTGGGGTCGTGGCGCGGGGTACCGCTGCTGCCCTGCGACAAGGTGCCGATCACCACCGGCACCACGTCGATCCTCGCGCTGCGGGTCGGCGCGGAGAACAGCGGTGTCGTCGGCCTGCGTCCTGGCCGGTTGCCCGACGAGCACGAGCCCGGCCTGAACGTGCGTTTCATGTCAGTCGACGAAAAGGGTGTCGTGTCCTATTTGGTCAGTGCCTACCACTCGGTGGCGGTGTTGGTGCCCGACGCGCTCGGCGTGCTCGGCCACGTCGAGATCGATCGTTGAAACTCCGGGGAGAACAACGTGTCCGTACTGTCACGCGTGTTGGCGCCTGCGGCGACACACGACCTGGCGGGAGCCGCCACCGCCCTGCTGTCCGACATGGACGGAGCGCCGGCGGCATCCCTGCCGGACGTCGCCCGTCGAGCACGCCAGCCCGTCCTGGGCGGTCCGACCGGTCTCGGCACCTCCCACCTGCGACTGCTCCGCGCGGAGCCGGTGGAGGACGCACCGGAGCACGGCCTGTTCTGCCCCGGTGCGCTGCGCGACGACCGGGTGCTCGGCGAACAGGTCAACGGCGACCTGATCGAGTGGGCCGAGGAGGTGGGCATCTACCGCGGCCAGGTCGACCGGCTGCGTGAGGCCGACTTCGGGCGCCTGATGATGCTCACGCATCCCGGCACCGACGACCCGGACCGGTTGTTGGCGGCGGCGAAGTGCGTCCTGGCGGAGTGGGCCACCGACGACCACTTCGTCGACGAGGAGTCGATGGGGGCCGATCCCGAACAGCTGGGCTTCCGGCTCGGGCTCACCCACGCGGCGATGGACCCGGCCGACCTCCCGGTCGACTACGGGCCCGCGCTCGACAAGGCGATCGACGACGAGCCCGTCGCGGTCGCGTACCGCTCGGCGTTCGGGCACCTGGCCCGCTACGCCACGCCGACGCAGCTCTTCCGGCAACGCGACCAGCTGACGATCATGTTCATGGCCTACAACCACGAGGCGAACTGGCGTGTGACCAAACGTGTTCCGCCGGTGTGGGAGTACCTGACCCACCGGCACCAGAACAGCTTCCTGCCGCCCATGGCGATCGTCGACGTGGTCCCGGGTTACGAGTTGCCCGCGGCGGAGTTCGCCGACTCGCGGGTTCGCCGGGTCTTCTCGCTGGCGGGCAGCGCGAGCGTGATCCTCAACGACGTCTACTCGAACTCCAAGGAGTCCGACGACGACTTCGACCTGCCCAAGGTCATCGCCACCGAGGAGCAGTGCTCACCGCGCGAAGCACTCGACCGCACGGTGGAGATCCACAACGAGCTCATGCACACGTTCGTCGCGGAGGCCGCCGCGCTTAGCCAGGTGGGGTCGCCGGAACTGCGGCGATTCCTCGTCGACCTGTGGGCGTGGCTGGGCGGCAACCGCGAATGGCACAGCACCACCGGCCGCTACCACGAGAAGGAGACCGCACGATGACGACTGCCGCACCCCGTGTCCTGCGCACCGCCTACCAGGAATCCATTGCCGCGTACTGGAACAACGAGCAGGACCCGGTCAACATCCGGCTCGGCGAGGTCGACGGTCTCTACCACCACCACTACGGAATCGGTGAGTACGACGAGTCCGTGCTGGCCGGCCCCGAGGAGCGGGTCATCGCCGAGCTGCACCGGTTGGAGACCGCGCAGGCGGACATCCTCCTCGACCACCTGCGGCCTGTCGCGCCGGAGGACCGCCTGCTGGACGGCGGCTCCGGTAGGGGAGGCACCAGCATCATGGCGAACCGGCGGTTCGGTTGCCGGGTGGACGGTGTGACGATCTCGGAGAAGCAGGTGGCGTTCGCCAACGAGCAGGCCGCACGGCGAGGAGTGTCCGACCGGGTGCGGTTCCACTTCCGCAACATGCTCGACACCGGGTTCGACACGGAGTCCATCCGCGGCATCTGGACCAACGAGACGACCATGTACGTGGACCTGTTCGAGCTCTTCCGTGAGTTCTCGCGACTCCTCGAGCGCGGCGGCCGGTATGTGTGCGTCACCGGTTGCTACAACGACGTGACGGGCGGCCGGTCCAAGGCGGTGAGCCAGATCGACGAGCGCTACACCTGCAGCGTCCACGCCCGCAGTGAGTATTTCAGGGCGCTCGCGGCCAACGACTTCGTGCCGATCAACGTGGTCGACCTGACCGCGCAGACCATCCCGTACTGGGAGCTGCGCGAGAAGTCCTCGGTGGCGACCGGCATCGAGAAGTCGTTCCTCACCGCCTACCGCGAGGGCAGCTTCCACTACCTGCTCATCGCCGCCGACCGGATCTGACGTCATGACACCCCTTGTGTCAACCTCAAGATCGAATCAGGTCGAGGTCTTCGCAACCGCACCTCAGGGGACCTTGACGCAAGCCAGCCACAAGTACGTGACCGGGCAGAACTTTCCGTCCTTCAACGGGACCAGCACATTGAATTCCGGGGAGGCGGCCCAGTCATGACCGAGGTGATCACGGCTCCTCGGACGGCGCGGGAAGTGCTGGCGTGGAGCCGGGAGGCGATCGATCCCGCGTTGCGCGCGGCCGTCGACACCCTCCCGGCAGCCTCGCGGCACATCGCCGGCTACCACTTCGGCTGGTGGGACGAAGAAGGACGGACGGCGCGCGGCAACGGGGGCAAGGCCATCCGGCCCGCCCTCACCCTCCTGGCGGCCGAGGCCGTCGGTGGCGGTGTGGCGGATGCGCTGCCCGCCGCCACGGCGATCGAGCTGGTGCACAACCACTCGCTGGTGCACGACGACGTGATGGACCGCGACCCGACCCGGCGGCACCGGCCGACCGCGTGGCACGTCTTCGGGGTCAACCCCGCGATCCAGGCCGGGGATGCCCTGGTCGCGCTGGCGTTCGGCGTGCTCGCCGACGCCGGGCGCCCGGCGGCCGTGCGCGGGGTGCGAATGGTCAACGCCGCGACACAGGCCATTGTGGACGGCCAACTGGCCGACCTCGAGTTCGAGGGCCGGGGGCACGTCGACGTGTCCGACTGCGTCCGCATGGCCGCGGCGAAGACCGGCGCGCTGATGGCGTGTGCCTGCGCGATCGGCGCCGTGTTCGGGGGCGGCCGCCCGGAACAGGTCGAGCACCTGCGTGCGTTCGGTGGGGACCTCGGCCTCGCGTTCCAGCACGTCGACGATCTGCTCGGCATCTGGGGAGACCCGGCCGTCACCGGCAAGCCGGTCCACGCGGATCTGCGCCGCCGCAAGAAGTCACTGCCGGTGGTGGCCGCGATGACGTCCGACACCACCGCGGGACGTGAGCTGGCCGCGCTCTACCTGGGCGACGAGCCGCTGTCCGACGCGGACGCGCGGCACGCCGCGGACCTGATCGACCACGCGGGCGGGGCCGCGTGGAGCCGGCGCCAGGTCGACCTGCTGCTCGCCAGCGCACTGGACCACCTGCGCGCCGCTCGGCCCCGTTCGAGAGCCGCCGACGAGCTGTTCGCGCTGGCCCGGCTGGCCACACACCGCGATCACTGAGCGATCACCGAGTAGCCGACGGGAGGTGGACATGTTCGCGATGCTGATCGCCCCGATGGACGACCCGTTCCGCGGCGAGTTCAGTGTGCGGCCCGACGTGTTCCGCGCGTGGCAAGCAATCTTCACAAACGGTTGAGGTGCGCAGATGACCACATTCCTCTCGCCGGGTTCGGTGCTCGTGGCCGACCGTCTGCTGCGGCACGGCCAGCCTCCGATCCGGTGTCCCGCGGCGGAGTCCGTTCTCGGTGATCTGCGCCGGCGCGGTGTCACCTCGGTCGGGGGCCCGCTGCGGGTGTTCGACGACCCTGATCATCCGGTGAGCTTCGCCTCCGTGCTTCCCGGCACGGGTGGCCAGGTCGGGCTGGGGTTGTCGGCGCCGGCCGACGACCCGGCCGGTCAGGCGGTCGCCGCCACCACGCTGGCCACGTGGCTGGCCGTCGCCAGGCCGAGGAAGGTACTGCTGGCCTCGCCGCGATCGTTCTGCGCCGGCGTCGAGCGCGCGATCGAGATCGTGCGGCTCCTACTGGACCAGCGGCGTGGTCCGATCTACGTGCGCAAGCAGATCGTGCACAACGCCCACGTGGTCGCCGACCTGGAGGCCGCCGGCGCGGTGTTCGTCGACGAGCTCGACACCGTTCCGGACGGTGCGACGGTGGTGTTCTCGGCCCACGGTGTGTCCCCGGCCGTGCGGGCGGACGCCGAACGCAGGGGCATGCGGGTGGTCGACGCCACGTGTCCGCTGGTCGCCAAGGTGCACGCCGAGGCACGCAGGCACGCCCGCCGGGGTGACACGGTCGTGCTGATCGGGCACGCCGGGCACGAGGAGATCGAGGGCACGCTCGGGGAAGCGCCCGAGCGGACGGTCCTGGTGGAGACGGTCGACGACGTGCACGACCTGGTCGTCGAGGACCCGGCACGGGTGGCCTACCTGACCCAGACCACGCTCGCGATGGACGAGACCACCGAGGTGGTCGAGGCGTTGCGCACCCGCTTCCCCGGACTGCGCGGACCCGCCTCCGACGACATCTGCTACGCCACCACCAACAGGCAGAACGCGCTGAAAGCCATCGCCGATGAGGCGGACCTGGTGCTGGTGGTCGGCTCCGCCAACTCGTCCAACTCGCGGCGGCTGGTCGAACTCGCCCACCGGCGCGGCACCACCGCTGCTCTGATCGACGACGTCGGTGACCTCCGGCCCGAGTGGCTGGTGGACGTGGGCGTGATCGCGCTGACCGCGGGTGCCTCGGCACCGTCGCACCTGGTCGAGGCGGTCATCGCCGCGCTCGGCGGGTTGGGTCCGGTCACCGCCACCGAACACGAGATCGGCCGCGAGACCGTGCACTTCACCTTGCCTACCACCGTGAGGCGATCATGACGACCGCACCGACGACCGCACCGACCACCGCACGGCTGGAGCACGTCCCGGATCCCGCGGCGCTGCGCGCACTTCCCGCTGCCGCACTGCCCGAGCTCGCCGACGAGGTCCGCGGGTTCCTGGTCGACAAGGTCTGCCGCGCCGGCGGACACCTCGGCCCCAACCTCGGCGTGGTGGAGCTGACCATCGCCGCGCACCGGGTCTTCGACTCACCGCGCGACGTGCTGCTGTTCGACACCGGCCACCAGGCCTACGTGCACAAGATCCTCACCGCCCGCGGCGCCGACTTCGACACGCTGCGCCAGGTCGACGGCCTGGCCGGCTACCCGTCGCGCACCGAGTCCGCGCACGACGTCGTCGAGAACTCCCACGCCTCCACCGCGGTGTCCTATGCGGACGGTCTGGCGAAGGCCTTCGCACTGCGCGGCGAGCACGACCGGCGCGTGGTGGCGATTGTCGGGGACGGCGCGCTGACGGGTGGCATGTGCTGGGAGGCGCTCAACAACATCGCCGCGGCCCCGGCACGACCGGTGATCATCGTGCTGAACGACAACGGCCGCTCGTACGCACCCACCACCGGCGGCGTCGCGGCTCATCTCGCCGAACTCCGGCGATCGCGGAACGACCGGTCGCGCGCCGGGTTCGGGCGGAACCTGTTCGCCGATCTCGGCCTGGCCTACCTTGGGCCCGTCGACGGGCACGACATCGCGGAGCTGGAAGTCGCGTTCCGCCGGGCGGCGGCGCTGCACCGGCCGGTCGTGGTGCACATCGTGACGGTCAAGGGCAAGGGATATCAGCCCGCCGAGCAGGACGACGCCGATCGCCTGCACGCGATCGGTGTCGTCGATCCCGCCACCGGACGCCCCGTGTCCGCCGCGACCTCGTCGGCGAGCTGGACGTCCGTGTTCGCCGACGAGATCGCCGTGCTCGGCGCACAGCGCCCGGACGTCGTGTGCCTGACCGCGGCGATGCTGCTCCCGACCGGACTCGGCGAGTTCGCGGCGCGCTTTCCCGACCGGGTGTTCGACGTCGGGATCGCCGAACAGCACGCCGTGACGTCCGCCGCGGGCCTGGCCATGGGAGGGTTGCACCCGGTCGTGGCGATCTACTCCACCTTCCTCTCCCGCGCGTTCGACCAGGTGCTCATGGACGTCGCGCTGCACCGGCTGCCGGTGACGTTCGTGCTGGACCGCGCCGGGATCACCGGCCCGGACGGCCCCAGCCACCACGGCATGTGGGACGCCTCCGTGTTGCCGGTGGTACCGGGGCTGCGGCTGGCGGCGCCACGCGATCCGGCGCGACTGCGGGAACTGCTGCGCGAGGCCGTCGACATCACCGAAGGGCCCTCGGTGCTCCGGTACCCGAAGGCCACCGCGGGACCGGACATCCCCGCGGTGCGCCGGATCGGGCGGTGCGACGTGCTGCGCTCGGCGGCCGGGGCTGACGTCCTGCTCGTCGCGGTCGGTCCGCTGGCCGTCCCGTGCCTGGCGGCGGCGGACGAACTCGCCACCCACGGCGTGGCGGTCACCGTGGCGGACCCGCGCTGGCTCGCGCCGCTGGACCCGGACCTGCTCACGCTGGCCGCGGCGCACCGGCTGGTCCTGGCCGTGGAGGACACCACGACTACGGGCGCTCTCGGTGCGCGGATGGCACAGGCTCTCGCCGCGACCGGTTCGACCACCCGCGTGGCGACCTTCGCCCTGCCCGCCCGGTTCCTGCCGCACGGCTCCCGTGACCAGTTGCTGCGCGCGCACGGTCTCGACGCCACCGGCATCGCCGCCACCGTCCTCAAGCGACTCGAACTGGCGGTGAGGTCGTGACGGCCGTCGATCTCGGCATGCCCACCCAGCCGCTCGCCGCGCGACGCCCAAGTCGTCACCTGATGGTCGGCCAGGTGTCCGTCGGCGGGAACGCGCCGATCTCGGTGCAGTCCATGACCACCACCCCCACCCGTGACATCGACGCCACGCTGCGGCAGATCGCCGAGCTCACCGCGGCCGGCTGCGACCTCGTCCGCGTCGCGGTCCCGTCGCGCGACGACGCCGACGCCCTGCCCGCGATCGCCCGCAAGGCACAGATCCCCGTCATCGCGGACATCCACTTCCAACCCCGGTACGTCTTCGCCGCCATCGACGCCGGGTGCGCCGCGGTCCGGGTCAACCCCGGAAACATCAAGAAGTTCGACGACAAGATCGCCGAGATCGCGCACGCCGCGCACGCGGCGGGCACCCCGATCCGCATCGGCGTCAACGCCGGCTCACTGGACAACCGCCTGCTGGCCAAGTACGGCCACGCCACGCCGGAGGCACTGGTCGAGTCGGCGCTGTGGGAGTGCTCGCTGTTCGAGGAGCACGGATTCCGCGACCTCAAGATCTCCGTCAAGCACCACGACCCGATCGTGACCATCGCCGCCTACCGGCTGCTGGCGCGGCGCTGCGACTACCCGCTGCACCTGGGCGTCACCGAGGCCGGTCCACCGCCCCAGGGCACCGTCAAGTCCGCCGTCGCCTTCGGCGTCCTGCTCAGCGAAGGGATCGGCGACACGATCCGGGTCTCCCTGTCCGCTCCTCCGGTGGAGGAGGCCAAAATAGGCGCGCAGATCCTGGCGTCGCTGGGCCTGCGCCCACGCCAGCTGGAGATCGTCTCCTGCCCCTCCTGCGGCCGCGCGCAGATCGACGTGCACACCCTCGCGAGCAAGGTCGAAGCCGCCTTCGACGGGTTCCCACACCCGTTGCGGGTCGCGGTGATGGGCTGCGTGGTCAACGGTCCCGGCGAAGCCAGGGAAGCCGACCTCGGCGTCTCCTGCGGCAACGGCAAAGGCCAGGTCTTCGTCCGGGGCAAGGTGGTCAGAACCGTCCCCGAACATCAGATCGTCGACGCGCTCGTCGAGGAGGCGATTCACCTCACGACGGAAACGGACGGCGGTTCCGAGCCACCAGACTGACCTACGGGGTGGTGGGTTCTCCGACGCGAAGGGTGTAGAGGTTCCCCGCATAGGTCTGGTGAGCCTTGGCCGGCAGAGCCACCAGCTGTCCCGGCGCCACGCGGCGCGATCGGATCGCGTTCTTCACCACAGAATTAGGCGGCCTGATCTCCTTACGGCACACGGGAGTCTGGTCGAAGCCGGCGCGCTTGGGCCGGCGTATGGTGCGGACGTGTCACCCACCGATGGGAGCGGGCCGGTCCTGCACGCGGCCGTGCGCTCCGACGTGCCGGCGATCGCCGCGCTCATGCGGCGGTCGGTGCTCGAGCTGTTCCCGCTCTTCCACGGCGAACGGGAGACCGCCTCCGCCGCGCGGTACCTCACCGAGCCCGACACGGTGCTGATCGACGACGGCACCTACTTCGTGCACGAGGCGGCCGGGGAGATCGTCGCATGTGGTGGCTGGAGCAAACGGGACAAGCTCTACACGGGCTCGGGCGCCGAGGCTACCGACGACCGCATGCTCGACCCGGCGACCGAGCCCGCGCGCGTGCGGGCGATGTTCGTGCGCGGCGACTGGACCCGCCGCGGCCTGGGCCGCGCGATCCTCGACCGCTGCTCGATGGCGGCACGCGCCGAGGGGTTCCGCTCGCTCGTTCTCATGGCCACGCTGCCGGGCGAGCCGCTCTATCGGTCGTTCGGGTTCCGCGAGGTACGGCGCACCGACGTGTCACTGCCGGACGGCGTCGTGCTCGACGGCGTGGCGATGGAGTACCCGTTGTACTGACCACTCGGGCCGACCTGAAGCGGACATCGCCGTCACGAAGAGCGCGCTGCGCCAGCAGCATCCGTCAGCGGTTGAGGTAGGTCAGTGGCGGCTGGCCCGCCACGGTCCGGAAGCGTTCGGCGAACGAGGTCCGCGACATCGCCGCGGCGCGCGCCAGTTCCGCCAAGCCCCAAGGCTTTCCGGGTTCGGCACGCATGAGGCGCAGCGCCGGACGCAACCGTTCGTCGGTCAGCACCCGTAGCCATCCCGGGGGCGGCTCGGCCCTGGTCGACGTAGACGCGCAGCACCTCGGGCAGCAGGAGCTGGCCGTACTGCCGGATCGCGAACGCCGAGCCCATCCGGTTCCCGGTCACCTCGCCGAACAGCCGGTCGAGACTGGCGCGCAGGTTGGTCGCCGCGGCGGCCGCCGTCCGGACGTGGCCGACCGGCGGAAGCGCCTGCAGGGCCGGGTTGAGGTCGACCGCGATGCCGACGACGACGTCGTCAGCTCGATCTCCCCGGCTACGCCGTCGGTGGTCAGCCGGGCCTGGCCGTTGACCACCGCGAAGAACTTCAGCGGGTCCTCGATGGCGGCGTGTGCCACTCAGGGGCCCGCATCGCCAAGCCGCCCGAACCAGGCCGCGGACCTCGACGAGATCGAACACCTCGGACAGGTGATCACCGAACATGCTCGTACCATCGCGCAACAAATTCGGACCGACCAGTGCATCGACCTGTCCGGCACGAACGTCGTGGTCACCGGCGGCCACGTCGGGCTCGCCCTGGAGACGACCCGTGCGCTCGGTAAGGCAGGCGCGTCGTCACCGTGGGCTCGCGCGACCCGGACCGCGCCGCGGCCGCGGTGGCCGGGATCGAGCGCGTCGAGATCGGGCGGCTGGACCTCATGCGCGCGGAGTCGATCGACGCCTTCGTCACCCAGTACCTCGACTCCGGCCGTCCGGTCCACATCCTGATCAACAACGCCGGGATCATGGCGGCCCCACTGGCTCGAGATGCCCGTCCTGTTCGCCGTCGAGTTGGGCCGAGGAGGGAGTCCGCGGCCACGCCGTGCACCCGGGCGTCGTCGTCAGCACGAACCTGGAAGCTCGGCGCCCGGGGACCAGGTGTGGCCCATGACCCTGGCCATGGGCCTGGTCGACGAGTCCGGCCGGCCGATCATCGACCCCGAGCGTGAGAAAGAAGACACCGCAACAGGGGGCCAGGGCCCGCCACGACATCCTTCCGTCGTCCGACGTCGTGCCACACTCCGTCGACCCGAAGTCGGCGCAGCGACTCTGGGAGCTGAGCGAGCACCTGCTCGAGGCATAGCACGACGCTTGTTGCCGACCTGCGCGGCTCCTACACTCCGGTGGAATGGGGGCCAGCGCGATCGCCGTGGTTGGCAGTGGGGCGCTGGCTCGTTCCGTTTGCTACTCCCTCGCGGTCGGCCGAGTTCCTTCGGCTGTCACGGTTTTCGCCCGTTCGGCAGGGAAAGCGGCCGAGGTCGCCTACGTGGCCGGTACGCGAGCGCGACTTGCCGACACCTCGGTGACGGTCGACGCGCGCCAGATCGAGCTGACCTCCGTCGACGACGTGCGGCGTGGACTCGCCGAGCTCGCACCGGCCGTCGTGCTCAACTGTGTGTCGCACCATTCGCCGTGGGAGCGGCCGTCGGAATGGATGAAACTGGTGCGGCGGGCCGGTTTCGCGATCACGCTGCCGCTCCAGGCGCAGCCCGCGATGACGGTGGCCCGCGCGGCCGCCGAGCTCGATCCGGCACCGCTGGTCGTCAACGCCTGTTTCCCTGACCTGGTCAACCCGCTGCTCGCCGCGCTCGGCCTGCCGGTCCTGTGCGGGGCGGGCAACGTGGCCGTGCTCGCCGCGTCGGTGCGGGCCGCGCTCGACCTGGAGCCGTTGCGAGACTTGCGAATGCTGGCCCACCACGTGCACCTCCATGCGCCCGCCGGGCCGGACGACGAGGCGCGGGTGTGGCTCGACGGGAAAGCCGTCGACGACGTGACCGCGTTGCTGGCGCGGCAGCGTGCCACGCCGAGGTCGGAGCTGAACCACGTCACCGGCTACACGACCGCGCTGCTGGTCCAGCACCTGCTGACCGGCGGCGATCTCCGGGCCAACCTGCCCGGTCCGCTCGGTCTCCCGGGCGGGTACCCGGTCCTGCTACGGGACGGCGCGCTCGAGCTCGACCTTCCGGACGGGCTGGACGAAGGGGCGGCCGTGGCATGGAACCAGCGCGCCGCGCTCGCCGACGGTGGGCGGATCGACGGCGACCGGGTGGAGTTCGCACCGCGCGCGGCGCAGGCTCTCGAACCACATCTTCCCGATCTCGCGGCCGGATTCCCGGTCGCCGAGGTCACGTCGGTGCTCGACCGGATCGTCGAGCTCCGTGATCGGCTGAGGACGTCATGAGCGTCCAACACACCCCGGGAGGATCTCACGATGTCCGACACCCGCAACCTCATCGCCGACTACTACGACCGCCTGCCCGCCGCGATCGCGCGGTGCGTCGGCGATCCCGAGCCGGACTCGACACCCGCAAGGTTCTCGCCGGGGTTCGCCTTACCCGAGCTCGACGACCCCGTCCGCCGCTTCTACGACGTGGCCGACGCGACCTGGCGCGAACTGGGTGAGCACCGAGGGCACCGGCTCAGCATGCTCGACCTCACCGCGAACCCGGCGACCAACACCACCAAGACGATCGCCTCACTGCTGATCGTGGCGAGGGCCGTGGACTACGTTCGCCGAACCGGCGAGCAGCTGCTGATCTTCTCGCCGACGTCGGCGAACAAGGGCGTCGCGCTGCGCGACGCGCTGGCCCGCGCCATCGAGACCGAGCTGGTCACCCCCGACCAGCTCCGCGTCGTGACGCTGGCACCGAGAACAGCGTTGGGGAAGTTCCGCGCCAGCAGGCTCAGCACGGACCCGGACCTGTGCCGCCGCAACCCGGTGCTCACCTACGACGGGCCGCGGGCCGAACACGTCAAGACGCTGGGACGGGCGTTCGTCGATCGCCACGCCGCCAAGCTGGCCGAGGTCGGCACCCGCACCTGGTTCACCCTGGAGCTGCACAACTACCGGTTCGCCGACGCCGCCCGCGCGTTCTTCGAGCACGAGGTCGCGCCCGCGAACACACCCCGCTGGCACGCGCACGCCGTGTCCAGCGCGTTCGGTCTGCTCGGCTACGCCACCGGCCTGGACGTCCTCGGCGACGTGCCCCGCCCGGGCTATCTCCTGGTGCAGCACCTCGGCACCCCCGACATGGTGCTCAGCCTGCGGCACGGCGACTTCGACCGCGCGCGGGTGCCGGCCTACGTGCTCGACCCCGCCACCGGCCTGCACCGGCAGGACCGCGACGCGCACTTCCCGGAGGCCGCCCATGATCCGGCGGAGATCCTCGACCAGACCTTCTACACCCGTGAGCCGGCGACCTCACCGGAGATGAACGGGCTGATCGAGCGGTGCGGCGGCGACGGGATCGTGGTGTCCCTGCACGAGTGCCTGACCCGGTACGCGAGGCTGCGGGCGTGGCTCGAGCCGGCCGGGGTGCACCTGCCCGCCGACCCGCGCCTGGTGCGGGAGTGGTCGCTCGTCATGGCGCTGACGGGCGTGCTGAACGCGATCGACCGTGGGCTCGTTCCGGCGGACCGCGACGTGGTCGTGCACGGTTCGGGTTTCTACGCGGCCACCGACTACGAGCCGATCGGCGCCGACGCCGTCGTTCCGGTCGCGACCGTGGACGACATCGCCGCCGCGATCGTGGCCGACTGACATGAGCGGCTTGTCCGCGCGGACACTGCGTATCGACGGACCGCTGGACCCGGCGGCCTTCCTCGGCCACCTCGGCGGCAGGGCTCGGCTCTCCCGGTGCGGGCCCGGACGGCACCTGCTGCACGTCGAAGCCGCCGACCACCGGGCGTTCGCGGTGCTGCTGGACGACCTACTCGCCCAGTTCCGTGGCACGGAGCCGAATCCCGCGCCGACCGACGCCGTCCCGGGTTCGGCCGAGGACGCCTGGGCCTACTGGCGGGAACGGCTCGCGGGACCGCTCGGCGTGCTCGAGCTGGCTTCCGGTCCGCGCGACGCCGCGGCCGCCGGACCGGCCGTCGCCGTACCGCTCGCCGACACCCCGGACACCGTCACGCTGCTCGCCGCGATCGAGGTGCTGCTGCGCCGGTACTGGGGCGTGACCGACGTCCTGTTGGGACTGCCGGTCGCCCCCGCGAACACGGTGGTGCTGCGGGAAGACCTGGGTGGCGACCTGTCGGTGGCGGAGCTGATGGCGCGGACCGCGCGGTCGCTCCGTGCGGCGCTGGAACACCGGGCATTGCCGCTCGACGAGCTGATGCGCAGGTCGGGTGCGACCACGCCGCCGTTCCAGGTCGCGGTCACGATCGACACGCTGCTCCTGCCCGGGTTCGGCGAGGCGGCGGTCGACTTCGCGCTGGGGCAGACCGGTCCCGTCGTCACCGCCGGCGACGTCCGGGTCCAGCCCGTCGCCAACGTCGAGCGAGCGCTGCCGGCGCCGTTGACGATCGTCGCCGCCCTCGACCGCGAACGGCCCAGCGTCTCGATCGTGGCCGACCCCGCCCTGTTCCCGGGCGAGTTCCAGGCCGGGCTGGCGGATGACCTCGCCACGGTGATCGGCGGAATGGCAACCGCCGGCCCGGTCTCCCGGCTGCTGCCGCGGCCGGCGCCAGAGACGTGCGGTATGCCCGATCCCGCCCAGGCGCACGCGACGGACCCCGACTTCACCCCGTTCGAGCTCGCCGACCTGGACGGCTCGATCATCGACCGGTTCCTCCGCCAGGCCGACCGGCACGGCGACCGGCCGGCGGTGCTGTCCGCGGGCGGGAGCGTGACGTACCGCGAGCTCGCGACGCGGGCCGGCGCGATCGCGGCGGCGCTGCACGAAGCCGGCGCCAGGCAAGGGGCTCGTGTCGCACTCCTGCTCGACCACGGTGTCGAGACGATCGCGGCGATCTTCGGGGTGCTGTGGACCGGCGCGGCCTACGTGCCGCTAGACCCGTCCTACCCGGTCGAGCGCCTCGGCTACATGCTCGGTCACGCCGAGGCGTGCGCCGCCGTCACCACCGGCGCCCACCGCGCCCTGCTCGACGACCTGTCCGCCGCCGGTCCGGCACCACACGTGGTGGATCTCGGCGACCTGCGGCCCGGGGCCCCGCCGGCGAACGCGGCGACGGCGGACGGCCCGGCGTACATCCTCTACACGTCCGGCTCGACCGGACTGCCCAAGGGCGTCGTCCAGACGCACCGGAACGTGCTGTTCCAGGTCCGCAACCACACGAACAACCTGCGCGTCGCGCCCCGCGACCGGCTGAGCCTGCTGTCGTCGTTCAGCTTCGACATGGCCGTGACGGACCTGTTCTCCGCACTGCTCAACGGCGCCGCGGTGGTCCCGCTCGACCTCCGGGGCGGTGGTCTCACCGGGATGGCCGCGACCCTGAACGCACTGGGCGTCAGCGTCTACCACTCGACCCCCACGGTCTACCGGCATCTGCTCGGTGGCCTCGCGGACGGCGAGACGCTGGGCCGCGTCCGTGCGGTCCTGCTCGGCGGCGAACCCGTGACCTGGGAGGACGTCGAACGTTCCAGGGCACACCTGCCGGCCGGCGCCGTCCTCGTCAACGGCTACGGCACCACCGAGGTCAGCTTCGCCGCGCAGTACCACCTGCCACTCGCCTCCGCGACCTCCGCTACCCCTGTGACCCCTGTGACTTCGACGACCGCGCGGGCGGGCGTGGTCCCGATCGGGCACCCACTGGACGGGATCGAGATCGTCCTGCTCGCGCCGGACGGACGGCCGGCCGCGCTGTACGGGGAGATCGGCATCCGGAGCCGGTACGTCGCGGTGGGGTACTGGCGGGATCCCGACCTGAACGAGCGCAAGTTCCGCGCCGACACTCGCACCGACGGCGCCGCGACGCGCACGTACCTGACCGGTGATCTCGGCCGACGCCTTCCCGACGGAACCCTGGCATACCTCGGCCGGGGCGACCGGCAGATCAAGATCCGCGGGTACCGCGTGGAGCTGGGGGAGATCGAGGCCGTCCTGCACGCCGAGCCGGCCGTCGGCCAAGCGGTTGCCGCAGCGAGGGAAACGGCGAAGGGCACCGAACTCGTCGCCTATGTCGAGAGCGAGGGGGCCGACCCGGCCGCGCTCCGGTCCCGGCTGGCCGAGGCGCTCCCACACTTCATGGTGCCGCGCACGGTCGTCGTCCTGGCGGCGCTACCACTCACCCCGACCGGCAAGGTCGACGTGCGCGCGCTGCCGGCGCCCGGCCCGGTTCGGGTCCGGTCGTCGACGCCGGAGGGGCCGGTCGAGTCGGCCATCGCCGACGTCTGGTGCCAGGTGCTCGGGGTGGCGGCGGTCGGCCGCGAGGACGACTTCTTCGAGATGGGCGGGAGTTCCCTGCAACTCGCGCAGGCGCAGGAGCGCCTGGCCGCGCGGCTCGGCTCCCGCATCCCGCTGACCGCGATGCTCGAGCACCCGACGGTCGCCGCGCTGGCCGGGTTCGCGGACGGCGGTACGAAAGCGGCGGCGCCGCTGGACGCGATGCGCGACCGGGCGGCGCGGCGCAGGAAGGCACGGACCAGGCGAGGTGCCGATGAGTGACACGGGCCATGAAACCGAGGACGGCATAGCGATCGTCGGCTCGGCGTGCCGGGCGCCCGGCGCGAACGACGTCGACGCGTTCTGGCACAACCTGATCGCCGGCGTGGACGCCGTCCGGACCTACACCGGCGCCGAGCTCCGGGCGGCCGGTGTCGACGAGGAGCTGCTGGCCGACCCGCGCTACGTGCGCGCGGCGGGGCACGTGGACGGCATCGACCGCTTCGACGCCGGGTTCTTCGGCTACGACGCGGACGAGGCCGCGCTGATGGACCCGCAGCACCGCCTGTTCCTCGAGCAGGCGTGGACCGCGCTCGAACGCGCCGGACACGCGCCCGGCGGTGACGTCGGCGTGTTCGCCGGCGCCGCGCACAACCGGTACTTCCTGTTCCACCTGCTGAACAATCCCGCCGCGTGGCCCCGGGACGGGAAGCTGGACCCGGAGGCGCGGCTGCTGCCCGGTTTCGCCCCCGACCACCTGCCCGCGCGGGTGTCCCACAAGCTCGGGCTGACCGGCCCGAGCGTGGCCGTGCAGACGACCTGCTCGTCGTCGCTGGTGGCGGTGTGCATGGCCGCGCAGAGCCTGCTCGACTACCGGTGCGACATCGCTCTGGCCGGCGGTGTCGCGGTCGCCTCGCCGACTCCGGCCGGCTATCTGTCCACTGAGGACGGAATGCGCTCGCCGGACGGGCGGTGCCGCGCGTTCGACGTCGCGGCGCGCGGCTCGGCACCGGCGAGCGGCGTTGGCGTCGTCGTGCTGCGCCGGCTGGCCGACGCGCTCGCCGACGGCGACCACGTCGAGGCGGTGATCCGCGGCTGGGCGGTGAACAACGACGGTGGCGCCCGCGCGAGATACGCGGCGCCGGGGCTGGCGGGCCAGACGGCGGTGGTCGCGGAAGCCCTTGCCGTCGCGGAGATCGAGCCCGGCACGATCGGCTACGTCGAGGCGCACGGCAGCGGAACGCCGCTCGGCGACGCGGTCGAGGTCGAGGCGCTCACCCGCGTGCTCGGCGCGGGGCGCGCGGCCGGGTCGTGCCTGCTCGGCTCGGTCAAGACCAGCCTGGGCAACGCCGATGCGGCGGCGGGTGTGCTCGGGCTCCTCAAGGCGGCGGGCGCCGTCCGGACCGGCCGGGTGCCGGCGAGCCTCCATTTCCGCCGACCCAACCCCGAGCTCGACCTGGACGCCGGGCCGTTTCGGGTGAACACCGCGACCGAGGACTGGCCGATCGCCGGTGTGCGGCGCGCGGGGGTCAGCTCGTTCGGTCAGGGCGGCACCAACGCCCACGTGATCGTGGAGCAGCCACCCGCCTCCGGCACGCCGCCCCCGAGCACGGGGCCGGTCGTGCTGCCGCTGAGTGCCGCCACCCCCGACGCGCTGGCCGCGTTGGTCGAGGCGATGCGTGACCACCTGGAGCGCCACCCGGACCTGCGGCTCGCCGACGTCGGCCACACGCTGACCGTCGGCAGGCGGGAGCTCGAGCACCGGACCGCGGTGGTCGCCGACGACGTTCCCGGCGCCGTCGCGGCCCTCGCCGCGTGGTCGCCCGGCTCGCCCTCGCTCGAGTCGCCACGGCCGGCGAGCGGCCGCCGCATTCCCTTGCCCACCTACCCTTTCCAGCGTCGCCGCCACTGGATCGACCCATGAGGTACGTCTCGACGCAAGCCCGGCCGGCGTGTAGACATGGGCGGGCTTGGGCTCGTGATTGGGGGCTGTGATGAACCTGCCCGGGCTGGTGCTCGACCAGGCCGCCCGCACTCCGGACGCGGTCGCGGTACGGCAGTGGGACCGGACGCTGACCTATGCCGAGCTGGCCGGTGGTGCCGCCCGGCTGGCGAACACGTTGCGCGGCAGGGGAGTCGGGCCCGAGTCGACCGTCGGCGTGTGCGTGCGCCGCACTCCCGAGCTCGTGGTCGCGGTGCTCGGCGTCCTGATGTCCGGCGGTGCGTACGTGCCGCTCGATCCCGATGCGCCGGTCCGGCGGCGAGAGGCGGTGCTGCGTGACGCGGGCGCGACGGTGGTCGTGACGGAGGCGATGATCACGACCACCGACCCGGCGGGCGAGGTGCACGCGGGACCCGGGGGGCCCGACGACGCCGCATACGTGATGTACACGTCCGGTTCGACCGGCCGGCCCAAGGGCGTCGTGGTGTCCCACCGCAGCGTCGTCAGCTGGGTCACGGCCTTCGCGGCGGCGACCGGCGCCGACGGCATGGCCGCCGGCTGCCGCTCGTTCGGGTTCGCCGCGCTCGGTTTCGACGCGTCGGTGCTCGACATGTTCGTACCGCTGTCCCTCGGCGGCGAGATCGAGCTGCTGACCGAGGCCGACCGCACCGACCCGGCACGCCTGCAGCGCTTCGTCGAGCGGCACGAGGTCACGTGGGGCTTCGTGACACCCGCGCTGCTGCCCCTGCTCGACCCCGAACGGCTGCCAGCGTGGCGGTGCGTGATCGTCGGGGGCGAGCCGCCATGGCCGGAGCAGGTCGCGCGCTGGACCGGTGGCACGCCCCGGCGCTTCTTCAACGGCTACGGGCCGACCGAGACCACGGTCATCGTGTGCCTGTTCGAGGCGACGGGCCACTGGGACCGCCCACTGCCGCTCGGCCGGCCCATCGCCGGTCACCGGCTGCACGTGGTGGACGCCGATCTCCGCCCGGTCCCCGACGGGGTTCCCGGCGAGCTGCTCATCGGCGGGCCCGGCCTCGCCCGGGGGTACCTCGGCGACCCGGTGCGGACCGCGGACCGGTTCATCCCGGACCCGGTGGGACCGCCCGGTGCTCGGGTCTACCGCACCGGTGACCTGGTCGTGCGGGACCCGGACGGCACGCTCACCTACGTCGGCCGCACCGATCGGCAGGTGAAGCTGCGCGGACAGCGCACCGAACCGGGCGAGGTCGAGACCGTCCTGCTCGCCCATCCCGGCGTACGCCACGCGGTGGTCGACGCGGTGCCCGGTCCGGACGGGCCCGAGCTCGTCGCCTTCGTGGTCGCCGATGGCACCGACGACACGGAGATCCGGGGCTGGTGCGCGCAGCGGCTGCCGTCGTTCATGGTGCCCAGGGTCGTGCGGCTGGCCACCTTTCCGTTGAGCGCCACGGGAAAGGTCGACCTCGCCCGGCTGCGGGAGCTGGCCGCGCCCGCCGAACTCAACGGGCAGGCCACCGACCGGATCACCACGGCGTGGTGCGTCGCGCTCGGCGTGACGACGGCACGACCGGACGACGACTTCTTCGCCTCCGGTGGCCATTCCATCGCCGCGATGCGGCTGGTCGCCGCGCTGCGGGCAGAGCTGGGGCGCGAGGTCACCATCGAGGACGTGTTCGACGGACGTACGCTGCGTCGCGTCGCGGAACGCGCCGCGCTGGCGCCGCGGCTGGAGACCGAGTTGCCCACCGGCAGCACACCGGCCCTGTCCGCGCCGCAGCGCCGATTATGGTTTCTCGACCAGCTCGCGCCGGAGTCCACGGCGTACCACGTCGCACTGTCGGAACGGCTACGCGGGCCGCTCGACGTGCCCGCCCTCCGGTTCGCGCTGACCGCGGTCGCGCGCAGGCACGACGTGCTCCGGTGGCGCATCGTCGAGGCCGACGGGCTGCCCGAGGCGGTCGTCGACCCGCCCGGCGAGGTCCCGCTGCCGGTCACCGACCTCGCCGCGCTGCCGCCGGTCGAGCGCGAAGCGGCCCTGCACGCCGCGCTCGACGCCGAAGCCGCCGCGAAGATCGACCTCGCCCGCGGGCCGTTGTGGCGCGCCAGGCTCATCCGGGTCGGCACCGACGACCACGTCCTGGCGATCACCGTGCACCACATCGTCTTCGACGGCTGGTCCCAGGCCCCCTTCTACACCGACCTCGCCCGCGCCTACGCCGGGCGCGGCGAGCTCACCGCGCTCTCCTCGACGTTCGCCGACTACGTCACCTGGCGGGCGGAGCGCGACCGCGGCCGCGCCGAACAGGACCTGCGCTGGTGGACCCGGCACCTGGAGGACGCGCCGACGGTGCTGGAGCTGCCTCGCGACCGCCCGCGCCCCCGGGTGCAGACCTACACCGGAAGCACCGCACACTCCACTGTGGACAGCGTGGTCACCGGGTCGGTGACCGAGCTGGCCGGCCACCTGGCCACGACGCCGTCGACGGTGCTGCTCGCCGCGTTCGGCGAGCTGTTGCGCAGGCTCACCGGCCGTCGTGATCTCGTGATCGGGACGCCCGCGGCGGACCGGCGCCACCTCGCCTTCCACGACCTGGTCGGCTTCTTCGTCGAGATCGTGCCGCTGCGCCTGCGCCCCGACCCGGACGCCGGCTTCGCCGAGGCGGTGCGTGCGTGCCGGGACGTCGTGCTCGACGCACTGGCTCACCCGGCCACGCCGCTCGAGCGGATCGTCGACACGCTCGCGGCGGAGCGCGACCCGAGCCGTGCCCCGCTCGTCCAGGTTCTGTTCAACGTCTACAACTTCCCCGAGCCGCGGCTGGAGCTGGCCGGGCTGTCGACCGAACCGATCCGGCCCAGGCTGCCCGGCTCGCCGTTCGACCTGACGGTGTACGTGGTGCGCCGGGGCGCCGAGTTCGCGGTGGACGTGCTCTACAACCCGGACCTGTTCGACGCCGCGCGGATCAAGGCGCTGCTCGCCGCCTACGCCGAGCTGATCGCGGAACTGGTCCGCGAGCCCAGCCGCCCGGTGCGGACCGCGCCGATGCGCCGCCTCGCCGACGGCGTCACCGCCACACCGC
>NZ_JBOHGB010000074.1:0-33004 GCF_050699935.1 Actinophytocola sp. | reverse complement strand
CGGCCCCAGCGCCTTGCCGACCGTGTCGGACACGAGGTCGGCGACGGGACCCGCACCCGCCTGCTTGGCCTGCTGGTAGCCGGCGAGCATGGCGGCGACCGTGCGCCGGGCCGCGCGCAGCTCGACGCCCAGGCCGCGCAGCACCTCGCCGCCGGCGCCGTCCGGCTCGGCGAGCAGGCCGAGCAGCAGGTGCTCGCAGCCGATGTAGTTGTGCCCCAGCGAGAGCGCCTCGGTGACGGTCAGCTCGAGCGCGTTCGCGGCCGTGCGACTCAGCCGCCGCGCCGGGCCGGAGTCCTCATCCACGGACTCGACCCGGGCGAGGTCGCGGAGCACCGTCGCCGGCTCGACCTCGATGGATCGCAGCACCTGCAGCTGCGCCGGCTCGGGCTCGCCACCGCGGTCACGTCCGTCGGGGCCAGCGCGGGCGGGCTCGTCGCGCCGTGGGTGCTCGGGCACATGATCGACGACATCGCCGCGGGGGCCGCACGAACCAGCGTGCTCTGGGCGGCGGGCGTCATCGCGACGGCGGCCGCCGTGGCCGGGGTGCTCACCGGGGTGTCCGCGGCCCTGCTCGCCCGGCTCGGCGAGACCGTCCTGGCCGGGCTGCGCGAGCGCGTCGTCGACCGCGCCCTGCACCTGCGGGCCGCCACGCTCGACAAGGTCGGCGCCGGCGACCTGCGCTCCCGGGTCGGCGACGACGTCTCGGTCGTCACCACCGCGCTCGTGTCCACCGGCCCGGCGCTCGCCTCGGCGCTGCTCACGATCCTGCTGACCGGCGCCGGCATGTTCGCCCTCGACTGGCGGCTGGGCCTCGCGGGTCTGGTCGCCGCGCCGATGTACGTGCTCGCGGTCCGCTGGTACCTGCCGCGGTCCGGCCCGTTCTACGCCCGCGAGCGGGTCGCGATCGGCGAGCGCGCACAGACCATGGTGAGTTCGCTGCAGAGCCGTGCGACCGTGCGGGCCTACCGGCTCGAGGCCGCGCACACCGCCGGCATCAACGACCGCTCGCGCGCCGCGATGGAGCTCTCGATCGGCGTGTTCCGCCTGTTCACCCGGCTCGTCGGGCGGATGAACCGGGCCGAGCTCGTCGGGCTCTCGGCGATCCTCGTGACCGGCTTCGTGCTCGTCCGCGCGGACCTTGTCACGGTCGGCGCGACCACCGCAGCGGCGCTGTACTTCCACCGGCTGTTCAACCCGATCGGCGCGGTGATCATCGAGTTCGACGAGATCCAGGCGGCCGGCGCGAGCCTCGCCCGGCTGGCCGGCGTCGCGTCGCTCGAACGGCCCGCCCGAGCGGCGGCGCGGGTCGCCGAGCCCGCCGGCTTCGCGCTCGAGCTGGCCGGGATCCGGCACAGGTACGACGACGGCCCGCCGGTGCTCTCCGACGTGTCGGTGCGGATCGAGCGGGGCGAGCGGCTCGCGGTGGTCGGCCAGACCGGGGCGGGGAAGACCACGCTCGCGGCGATCGCGGCCGGCCTGCTGGAGCCGGTGGCCGGCGCGGTCCGGCTCGGCGGCGTCCCGGTCGGCGAGCTGGACCGGCGGCGCATCGCGATGCTGAGCCAGGAGGTGCACGTGTTCTCCGGCCCGCTCGTCGCCGACCTGCGGCTGGCCCGGCCGGACGCGTCCGTCGCGGACGTGCGGGACGCGTTGGCGCTCGTCGGGACGATGGGCTGGGTGCGCGCGCTGCCGGCCGGGCTGGACACGGTCGTCGGCGAGAGCGCGCACCGGCTCACCGCGGCGCAGGCCCAGCAGGTGGCACTCGCCCGGCTCGTGCTCGCCGACCCGGACGTCGCGATCCTGGACGAGGCCACGGCGGAGGCCGGCAGTGCGGGTGCCCGCATGCTCGAGCGGTCCGCGCTCGCCGCCACCGCCGGACGCACGACGCTGGTCGTCGCGCACCGGCTGACGCAGGCCGAGCTGGCCGACCGGGTGCTCGTGCTCGACGGCGGCCGAGTCGTGGAGACGGGCGCGCACGACGACCTGGTACGGGCCGGCAGTCGGTACGCGAAGCTGGACCGGAGCGGGCACAGGGAGTTAACTCGTGCCTGCTGCCCAACACGCCGGGTAGCGTTTGGTCCGTTGATCGCGCTTTCACGAGGGACGGTTGCCGGGTGAGTGCCCCCACAGTCTATGACGTCGCCGAGCGCGCGAAAGTCTCCATCGCCACCGTGTCCCGCGTCTACCGCAACCCGGACACGGTGCGCTCGCAGACACGTGAGCGGGTGCTGGCGGTGGCACGCGAGCTCGGCTACGTCCCGAGCGGCAACGCACGCGGCCTCGCCAGCCGCACGACCGGCGTGCTCGGCCTGTGCTTTCCCGACTACGCCGACCCCGAGGTCGACAATCCGGACAACGACGCCGACGATCCCGACCACATGCTCTACGCCGACGAGATCACCCGCGGCATGGAGCGCGCCGCCCGGCGACACGGGTACGCGCTGCTGATCGCGGCCTCGCTCGTCGGTGGTCCGGAGAGCCTGGTGGCCAAGGTCGCGGGGCGCGTGGACGGGTTCGCGGTGCTGGCCCAGACGGTGCCGACCGAGGACCTGGAGATGATCTCCGGCCGGCTGCCGATCGTGATGATCGCCGGGCCGCGGGAGATCGACCAGCTCGACCACCTCCAGGTCGCGAACGACGACGGCGAGTACGAGCTGACCCGGCACCTGATCGCCGACCACGGGCTGACCCGGCTCGCGTTCATGGGCGGCGGGCACGACTCGCCGGACGCTTCGGACCGGTTCCGCGGCTTCCAGCGTGCGCTCGCCGAGGCCGGCCTGCCGGTGCCCGGCGAGCCGGCCATCAGGGGCAACTTCACCCAGGCCGACGGCCGGGCCGCGACCGCGCGGCTGCTGGACGTCGGCCCGCCGCCCGAGGCGCTGGTGTGCGCGAACGACCAGATGGCCGTCGGCGCGCTGCAGACCTTGGAGCGGCGGAACATCCGGGTGCCGCGGGACATGGCGGTGGTCGGGTTCGACGGCATCCCACTCGGCCGCGTGGTACGGCCCAGCCTGACCACGGTCAGCCAGCCGATGCGCCGCCTGGGCGACACCGCGGTGGAGCTGCTGGTGGAGCGGCTGCGCGACCCGGACCGCGAGCCCCGCTCGATCGTGCTCCCGGTAACCCAAACCCACCGCACCAGCTGCGGCTGCCCCTAACCCGCCGCGAGCCCCCACTCCCGCGCGCGAGCCCCCACTCCCGCGCGCGAGTCCAACACTCGGGACCCGCGAGTCCAACACTCGAGACCGCCGTGTCCAACGTTCGCGGCCGCACGAATGTTGGACACGCGACACCCGAGCGTTGGACTCGCGGTACCGGAGCGTTGGACTCGCGGTCCGGAGCGGGGGACTCGCGGGGGTGGGGTGGGTCGAAAGTCTCTTGCGATGACGTTTGGGCGACGCTTAGTGTATGCGCTTACACCAAGGCCGGGCAAAGGGGAACGCAGTGACCGAGACCAGTGCGCGCGACGACTGGGAGCAGCGCATCGGCCTGCCCAGCGACGAGCGGCTCGCCGGCACCAGCGAGCTCCCTCCTCCGGATGCGCTCGTCGCCGAGGCGGGCATCGGGCTGGTCCGGCTGGACTGGCAGCCCGTGGACGGCGCCCTCGGCTACCTGGTCCACCGCGCCACCTCGGCCGGCGGGCCGTTCGAGCCGCTCGACCACCTCGGCGGCGACGTGCTCGCGGTACCCCACCCGCCCTACGCCGACACGCTCGTCGAGCCGGGAGCGACCTACCACTACCGGGTGGCCACGTGGCGCGACGGCGGCGCGGGCACGCTGTCCGCGACCGCGTCGGCCACCCCCGAACCCGCGGGACCGGCGCCGGCGCGGGTGGTCGTGTCCGTGGACGCGACCACGGCGCCGGCCCCGCTGCCCGACGTGTGGCGCCGGATGATCGGCGCCGAGCACCTCTCGCTGCTCGTCTGGGACCAGCCCGGCCCGGGCGGCTCGGACGTGGCGGCCGAGTACGCCGAGGCCCTGCGGATCATGCGCGACGAGGTCGGCGTGCGGACCGTCCGCGCGCACGGCACGTTCCTGCCCGAGACCGTCACCCTGCGCGAGGACGGCTCGTTCGACTTCACCGGCCTCGACGAGGTGTACGACCGGTTCCTGGAGACCGGGCTCAAGCCGGTGGTCGAGCTGTCGTTCATGCCCGCCGCGCTGTGCATGGACCCCGCGTACACGGTCTTCGAGTACCGGGCCACGGTGTCCGTGCCGCAGGACTGGGCGCGCTGGGGCGACCTCGTGCGCGCGCTGACCGAGCACCTGTGCGAGCGCTACGGCGCCGACGAGGTGGCCACGTGGGAGTTCGAGGTCTGGAACGAGGCCAACCTCGAGGTCTTCTGGAACGGCACGCAGGAGGACTACCACAGGCTCTACGAGGTCGCGGCGCGCGCGGTGAAGAGCGTCGACGAGCGGATCCCGGTCGGCGGGCCGTCCTCGGCGGCGGCCGGCTGGGTGGGCGCGCTGCTCGAGTACTGCCGCGCGAACGACGTGCCGATCGACTTCGTCTCCACGCACACGTACGGCAACGCGCCGCTGGACATGCGCCCGCTGACCCGCTCGTTCGCCAGGGCCACCGGGAAGGCGGAACCGGAGATCCTGTGGACCGAGTGGGGTGTCACGCCGACGCACTTCCACCGGGTCAACGACACGGTGTTCGCCGCGCCGTTCGTGTTGCACGGCATGAAGAGCGCGCTCGCCACGACCGACTGCCTGGCCTACTGGGTGGCCTCCGACCAGTTCGAGGAGCTGGGCTGGCCGCCGCGGCTGCTGCACGGCGGGTTCGGCCTGCTGACCGTGGGCAACCTGCGCAAGCCGAGGTTCTGGGCGCTCGCGATGCTGTCGGCGCTGGCCGGCGGGCGCGTCCCGGCGACCGCGACCGGTGACGGCGCCGAGGCGATGGTCGAGGCGCTGGCCACGAGGACGCCGTCGACGGTCGACGTGCTGGTGTGGAACGGCACGCTCGATCAGTCCAAGATAGACGGTTCGGCGATCCTGGACCGGACGGTGTCGGTCGAGGTCGCCGGGCTCGAGCCGGGCGCGTACTCCGTGGCGTCCGCACGGGTGGACGCCGAGCACGCGAACGTCGCGCGGACCTGGACCGCGCTCGGCGACGGTGACTGGCCGACCCCGGAGCAGTGGGACTCGCTGCGTGCCGCCGACACACTGCCGATCGAGTACCTTGCGGACGTGGAGGTCGGCGCGGACAGTACCGCGTCGGTCACCGTCGAGGTCCCGATGCCGGGCATCCGGTCCCTGCGTCTGACCCGGCGGTGATGAACGACTGACGACGAGGAGCGTTCATGGCCGGTTGGTTGGCGGATGCCGTCCTGTACCAGATCTACCCGCAGAGCTTCGCGGACAGCGACGGCGACGGCATCGGTGACCTGAACGGCGTCGAGTCCAAACTGGACTACCTGGCGTGGCTCGGCGTGAACACGGTGTGGCTCAATCCGTGCTTCGTCTCGCCCATGCGTGACGCCGGCTACGACGTGGCCGACTACTTGACGATCGACCCGCGCTACGGCACCCGCGACGACCTGGCGAAGCTGGTCGACGCGGCCGGCCGGCGCGGCATCCGGATCCTGCTCGACCTGGTCGCCGGGCACACCTCCGACCAGCACCCGTGGTTCACGCACTCGGCGAGCGACCCGTCGGACCACCGCTACATCTGGTCGGACCGGCAGGCGCCGGGCTTCCAGCCGTCGCCGGGCTCGCGGCCGGGGTTCTACCTGCCGAACTTCTTCCCCGTACAGCCGGCGCTGAACTTCGGCTACGCGCGGACCGACCCCGACGAGCCGTGGCGCCAGCCCGTCGACGCCGACGGCCCGCGGCAGAACCGCCAGGCGTTGCGCGACATCATGGATCACTGGCTGCGGCTCGGCGTCTCGGGCTTCCGCGTGGACATGGCGTCGTCGCTGGTCAAGGACGATCCCGGCAAGGCGGAGACGGCGAGGCTGTGGCGGGAGATGCGGGCGTGGATCGACACCGCACACCCGGACGCGGTCCTGCTGAGCGAGTGGGCGCAGCCGCAGGTGGCGGTGCCGGCGGGCTTCCACGCCGACTTCTTCCTGCACTTCGGTTCGAGCCAGGCGTTCCGCTCGCTGTGGCACAACGGCGCGGTGTACGACGACACCTGGCGCCCGCGCCCGTGCTACTTCGACGCGGCCGGCGCGGGCACGATCACCGAGTTCCTCGCCGAGTGGGCCACCGCGACGAGCGTGATCGGCCAGGGACACATCATCCTGCCGACGTCGAACCATGACTTCCCGCGCCTGGTGGCCGGCGCGCGCACCGCGGACCAGGCCCGGGCGGCGTTCGTGTTCGTCCTGACCTGGCCCACCCTGCCGGCGATCTACTACGGCGACGAGATCGGCATGCAGTACCTGCCCGGCCTGCCCGACCTGGAGGGCAGCACGCTGGGACCGCCGCGGGCCGGGTACAACCGCGCCGGCTCGCGGACCCCGATGCAGTGGGACGCGAACGACCCGGAGGTCACCTACCTGCCGCCGCACCCGTCGCCGGAGCGCCCGAACGTGGCGGACTCCCAGGCCGACCCGGACTCGCTGCTTAACCTCGTGCACGACCTGATCGCCCTACGCAAGGCGAACCCGTCCCTGGGCCCGACCGGGGACGTGGAGATCCTCAACCCCGGCTACCCGTTCGTCTACCGCCGCAGCGAGTTCACGGTGGCGGTGAACCCGTCCCTCACGCCGACGACCGCGGACATCGCGGCACCCGGGGAGCTGGTGCTGGGCAGCGGGGCGAGCCACGGGCAGGGGGGCCTGCGCATGGACAGCTTCAGCTACGCGATCTACCGGACGGGCTGACCGGCACGCCCGGCGGCCTCCGGCCCCGGCATCCCCGCTACCGGCGGGCACCGACAAGATCGGCGCGCGCCCGCGGATCTGTGACAGCCGGACACGTTGTGGACAACCCGCGAGGGGTCGGTGGATTGACGCGGTCGTTGCAGCACCCTTCTGGTGAGGTGGTGTTGTGGTGGGTTGGTTGCCGTTGCTGCGGGCTGTGCGGGTGCGGGTCTGGGATGAGGTTCGGTGGGGCAGGTGGTGTTGCGTGCCTCGTGTGCGGCGGGGACCGGACGACGAAGCTGTTCGTCATGGGGCTCGTCACCAACCTGCTCAACCCGAAGATCGCGGTCCTCTACATCGCGCTGCTCCCGCAGTTCATCGACCACACCCGCGGGAACGTCGCCGCGCAGAGCCTCGCCCTCGGCATCATCCAGATCACGGTGGCACTGATCGTCAACGCGCTCATCGTGCTCGGCGCCGGCTTCATCGCCCGCTTCCTGCGCGCCCGCCCTCTGTGGCTGAGCGTCCAGCGCTACCTCATGGGCGGCGTGCTCGGGGCGCTCGCGGTCAAGCTCGCCACCGACCGGTCCACGCCGGCGACGGCCTGAGCGACACCTTGTCCCGCGAAGCGTCGGCAAGTACCGTGCGGGATGTAAGCGCATCCATCCGCGGATGAGGGCGGTGAGGTTGGCCGGTACCGTGCACTACGAGCGGAAGCGGATCGTCGTCGACGGCCGCGCGCGGCTGCTGCTCTCCGGCGAGGTCCACTACTTCCGGCTGCGGCGCGAGGAGTGGCAGGACCGGCTGGACAAGGCGAAGCGGGCCGGGCTGAACACGATCGCTACCTACATCCCGTGGCTGTGGCACGAGCTTCCGGACGCAACGGTCGATGTGGACGGTCGTACCCGGCCGGAACGGGATCTCGGCGCGTTCCTGGACCTGTGCCATGCCAACGACTTCTACGTGATCGCCCGGCCCGGCCCGTTCGTGATGGCCGAGCTCAAGAACGAGGGCCTGCCGTTCCGGCTCTACACCGAGCACCCGGAGGTCGTCCCGTCCGGCTGGGACGGTGCGCCGGCGCCCACGAGGACGGTCGACTACCTCGCGCCGGCCTTCCTGGCCGAGGCCCGGTCCTGGTACCGACAGGTGCTGCCGGTGATCGCGGCGCGGCTGCGCGGCAACGGCGGGCCGGTGATCGCCGTGCAGCTGGACAACGAGGTCGGCATGCTCGCGTGGCTGCACAACAGCCCGGACCTCACCGACGGCCTGCTCGCGGACTTCAACTCCTGGCTCGGCGAGCACGGCCTCGCCGGCCGCTACGCCGGACCGGTGACGCGTTCGGTGAAGGACGAGCACGCCGCCGCGCTGATGCGCGACCTCGGCACGTTCATGCGCCACCGCTTCGCCCGCTACCTCACCGAGCTGCGTGCCTACGCCGAGGAGTCCGGCATCACCGGGGTGCCGTTCGTCGTGAACGTCCACGGCACCGAGGGCGGCCGGGCCGAGACGTTCCCGATCGGCATCAGCCAGCTGATGGAGAGCTACGCCGGCGCGCCCGGGATGATGTCCGGCACCGACCTCTACCTCGGCGAGCTGACCGTCACCAACGCCGCCGACCTGTACCTGGTGAACGCGTTCTGCGAGGCCGTGCACGACGCCGACCAGCCACTCGCGTCGATGGAGTTCGAGGCGGGCACCGGCGACTACGGCTGCGACCTGTCCCGCCAGCACGACCCGTCCGCCGTGGACCTCAAGACGCGGATGTGCCTGGCGCAGGGCAACAAGCTGCTCAACTACTACCTGTTCACCGGTGGCGTGAACCCGCCGCTCGACGTCCCCGCCGGCGACGGCAACGACCGGATCGCGTTCACCGGCGAGCGGCACGGGTTCGCCGCGCCGGTGGACCCGGAGGGCCGGCTCAACCCCGTCTACGAGCCGACGACGCGCGTGCTGCGGGCGGCCCGGGCGCTGGCGCCGCGGCTGGCGGCCATGCGCGAGGAGCACGACGAGGTCGCGGTCGGCTTCGTGCCGGACCTCTACCTGACCGAGTACCACTACCCGGGCTCCGAGTCGGTCCAGCGGGTGCTCGACGACGTGGTGGGCACCCGCGGCGCCGGCCCGCGCGGGATCCTGGCGCGCGCGATGCTGCTCGGCGGCTTCCGGTTCGGCGCGGTGAACCTGCAGGCGGGCGTGCCGTCGGTGCCGGTGCTGGCACTCGCCGGCACCACGCACCTGCCGGCCGCCGTGCAGGCCACCGTGGTCGAGTACCTGCGCGGCGGCGGCCGGCTGCTGCTGGCCGGGCGGGTCCCGGCACTGGACATGACGGGTGAGCCGTGCACCGTGCTGCGGGACGCGCTCGGTCTGAGTCCACTCGGGACGGTTCGCGCCTCGGCGAGGTTCTTCCCGTCGGTCACCGCGCACGGCTGGGCCGCGCCCCGACCGGAGACCCGCACCGGCTTCGCCGAGCTGTACGAGCCGGCCGCCGGCGACGTCGTGCTGCGCGAGCTGTCCACCGGGCACGGCTGCGGGTTCGACATCCAGGTCGGTGCCGGCAACGCGGTCGTGCTGAGCACGGACTACGAGTGCGACCTCGGCCTGTGGCGGGCCGCGTTCGCCGGGCTCGGCGCGACGCCCGCGCTGTCGCACACCGCACCCGTCCCCGGAGTGGTGCTGCTGACCAGCACGGACGACGCGGGCGGCCGGATCATGCACGCGCTCAACACCTCCGGCTACGAGCAGGGGCTGACGATCTCCGAGCACGGCCGGCCACTGCTGGGTGGACAGACACTGCGGCTGCCGGGCCGGCGCGCGCTGATGCTGCCGCTCGACCTGTCGCTCGGCGGGCTGGACGTGGTCCACGCGACGGCGGAGGCGGTCGGCGTCGAGGACGGCGCGGTCACCTTCCGCGCGCTCACGCCGGACGCGATCGTGGCCCTGCGCGGCGACCTCACCTGCGGGGACCCGATGACCGAGGTCCGCCGCCGGGACGGGCTGACCGTGGTCGCGGCACGCAGCCCCGGCGAGTTCACCGTGACCAGGGCGCGCCCCGGGTCCCGCAGCCGATGAGTACCGCCGGTTCGGTTAGCGTGATCGCCATGTTCCAGACCGACACGGCGGCCTTCGTGCGCCGCTTCGCCGAGGCGTGGGCCGAGCCGACCGTCGACGCGCTCGTCGCGCTCACGCACCCGGACGCGACGCTCACCCAGCCGCTCGCCGCGACCGCGCACGGGCACGACAGGCTCGCGAACGTGTTGGACGAGCTGCTCTCCACGATTCCGGACCTACGCGGCGAGCTGGTGAGCTGGGCGCCGGCCGACGAGCACACGGTGTTCGTCGAAATGCGCCTGCACGGCACGTTCGGCCGCCAGCCGATCGAGTGGGTCACGGTGGACAAGATCGTCCTGCGGGAGGGCCTGATCGCCTCCCGCACGGCCAACTTCGACGGACTGCGGCTGCTCGGCTCGCTCGCCCGCCGCCCCCGCGGCTGGCCGGTCTGGCTACGCGCGAAGCTCGACCGCTGACCCGGCCGGAACCCTCGGGAGGTGATCCATCCATTCGGAGTAAATCACTGGTGCATTCGGCGGTCGAGCGTATCTGGCGCGACCCCGGGTGCTCGTTACCAGTAACGCTCTGTTAAGAATTTCGATGAAACCCCAGGGGCTCAGCGAGCATCCAACGAATTGTCAGTGGCGAGTGCTACAACGGACTCGCAACGGGATCTGAAACAGGCACGAGGAAACCACAACCATGTCCACCGCCCGCACCGCGCAACTGCCCGAAGGTCTGAACCACCGAGCCACCTCGATGCTCCGCGCGGTAGTCGCCGGGCGCGCGCAGATCACCTGCAGCAGCGAGCCGGACCTGTTCATCGACAACGTTCCCTGCTGCGACCAGTACACGGCGCACCTGCTCGCGCACGACGGGCTGATCGAGCCCGCGACGCGCGGTGCGGTCGGCGAGCTGGTGCCGGCCCAGGTGACGGCCGCCGGCGAGGCCGCTCTCGCGCCGGCCCCCGCCGCCGCCTAATTCCGCTGGTCTTTTCGGAGCGGGTGTTCCGAGGGTATTTCCACGAGCACTATCCGTAATCCGTCCGGATCCTCGATCCACATTTCGAGCAGACCCCACGGTTCCTTACGGGCCTCGCGCATGATCGGCACATTTCGCGTCTCCAGGTCACGGGTCGTCGCGGCGAGGTCGCGCACCTGCAGCCACAGCACGACGCCCTCCCCCGGCCCGCCGCTCCCGTGCCCGGACACCTCGAGCAGGCCGTTGCCGGTGAAGAACACCGTGCCGCCGGGGAACTCCCGGTACACGGCCAGCCCGAGCGTGTCACGGTAGAAGGCCAGCGACCGGTCCGGATCACGCGGCCGCAGGATGACGCGGCTACTCAGGAACTCCATGCTCCGAGCATCCCGCACGGGCGGCCGCCCACATCGGGTGGTCGCCCCGCCGGCGCCGGGGACACGAGCTCGGCGGCGTCAGGCGCTGTAACCCTTCGGCGGGATGAGCGAGGCCAGCTGGTCGAAGGTCAGCCAGTAGATCTGGTTGCCGCTGAACGACGCGGGGTCGGCGATGAGCACGGTGCGGTCGACGTCGTTGTAGCCGATCACCGTGAAGTAGTGGTAGATCGTCTGGTCGGGCGGGTAGCCGGGCGGCTGGTTGCCGGGCGGGGCGACGATGTTCGCGACGATCGCGTACCCGCTGTCGACGTCGCGCACGATGTCCGACCAGAGCAGGTCCTTCTGCTCCTGTGTGGGCGGGTCGTTGGGCATCTCCCTCGTCTCGTACCAGCCGACGTACCCGCCGAGCACGCCGGTGACCTGGCCGATCCAGTCGGTGCCGCCGGTGTGCGTGCCCAGCTCCGCGGCGAGGTCGGTCTGGCTGCGGTAGACGCCGCGGGCGGACAGCGCGATCCGGGTGGCGGCCGGGCCGCACCAGTACCCGGTCTCCTGGACCTGGTAGTCGACCTCCAGGATGTGGTCGGCGGCAGGGTGTGCGTTGGCCACGGCCGGCGCGGGCAGCGGCTCGGCGGTGGCGGCGGGCACCAGCACCATCGTGGTGGCGGCGACGGCGGCGGCGAGTGGCACAGCGAGTAGACGCAACGGAACTCCCCGAGGTCGTGGTGATCTCTCACCAAACTGTCGCCGTATCCGGTCGGCGGCACCAGAGGGAGCCACTGGCTCACCTGCGCCATAGCGCACATGCGCCAGGACCCGACGAACGGCGCGTTGCCCCGGTCCTACTCCGGTTCCTACGCTTCGCCGGTGCTGGACGCCCTCGACCCGGACAGCGACCAGGGCCGGGTCTACCGGACGCTCACGAGCCGCGGCCGCTGCCGGCCCGAGCAGCTCGCGCGGCACACCGGCCTGCCCGTGACCGCCGTCGACGCAGCGCTGACGGATCTCGCCGCCGCGGACGCCGTGCTGCTGGTCAGCGACGAGGGACACGACGACGCGCAGGTGTGGGAGGCGCGGCCGCCGCACCGGGTGATGTTCGCGGTGCTGCGCCTGGAGGAGGAGCGCCGGGCCGGCCTGTGGCGCGCCGGCGCCGAGCTCGACCGCCTGTACCAGCTGGCCAGGCGCGACGCGCACGGCCCGCCCTGCGTGGAGGTGATCGAGCATCCGCTGGACCTGCTCGCGCTCACCCGCCAGCTCCAGGAGCGGTCCACCGAGCACATCCGCTGGCTGGACCGCCCGCCGTACCACAGCCGGCCGCACGACTTCGCGGCGCAGGAGGACCTGCAGACCCGGCGCATGGCGGCCGGCCTTCGCTACCGGACCGTGTACCACCAGGCCGTGTACGACGACCCGGACCTGTTCGCCGGCATGACCCGGATGGTCGAGCAGGGCGAGGACGCCCGGGTACTCGCCGACCTGCCGGTGAAGCTGATGATCGGCGACGACCACACCGCGCTGCTGGTACCCGAGCCGGACCGGCTCGGCGTCAGCGAGTCGCTGGTCGTGCCCGCGGGCGGGCTGCTGAACGCGTTCGCCGGGGTCTTCGAGACACTGTGGACACTGGGCGTGCCGGTCTCCGGCGACCGTGCCCCACTGTCCGAACAGGACAGAAAGATCCTCACGTTGATGGCGGCGGGGGTGACTGACGACGCGATCGCCCGCCGGCTGCAGCTGTCCCGGCGGACGGTGGTACGTCGGATCGCCGGCCTCCTCGACCGACTCGGCGCGACGACCCGGTTCCAGGCCGGCGTCCAGGCCGCACACCGCGGCTGGCTCTAGGGAATGCTGAGAGACTCCATGGGAAGTCTTGGACCAACCACCGGAACCTCAGGGGACCGTGACGCCACCCAGCCACCATCAACCTACTGTCCGCACCGTTCGCCGGAACGCAACCGCCGCATAAAATTCCGGAGAGGCGGACCGGTCAGGCGACGAACAGGTTCTTGGCGTCCTTCGGGGAGCCGGCGGTGCCGGTGAAGTCGCCCTGTGCGAGGGAGGCGCCCGCCTCGCGCCACCAGTCGAACTGGGCCGCGCTCTCGACACCGCCCACGACCACCGGGATGCCGGCCTCGCGGATGAGCGTGACGAGTTGGCGGGTGGCGCGGGTGAACAGCGCGTCGTCGCCCATGCGGTCGACCCGGGAGACCGCGACGCCCGACATCTTCACCGCGCGCACCGGCAGGTCCTCCAGGCACGCGAGGTCGCCGCGCGTGGTGCCGAACTCGTAGAGCACGACCGGGATGCCGATGTCGACCAGCACGTCGAGGTTGTCCTCGGCCACGCCGTCGGTCATGCACAGCGCCTGCACCGGCATGCCCAGCCGCAGCTGGTCCGGCTCGAGCGACGCGTCGGCGAGCACGCCCCGGACGGTCGAGACGAGGTCCGGGTCGCTCGCCAGCTCCTTGGACAGCTCCACGTACAGCTGCGGCAGTTCGCCGTCGCACCGCTCGGCCCACGAACGCACCTGCGTGCACGCCCGGTTCAGCATCCACCGGCCGACCGGCAGCGCGAGCCCGGTGTCGGCGAGGACCTCCTGGCAGCGCGCGTGATCCAGCGCGCCCTGCACGGCGTGGTCCCAGTGCAGCAGCGCCTGCAGCGCGACGACACCCTTGTCCCGCACCGAAACCAGCGGCTGGTACTCGATCCCGATCTCGCCGTTCTCCCACGCGCCCGGCAGTGACGCGGCGAGCGCGAACCTCGCCGTGTCGCGCTCGTTCGCGTCCAGGTCGACCATTCCCCACTGCCGGCGGCCGGACGACTTGAGCCGCTGCAGCGTGGTGTCGGTGGCGCGCAACACCTCCACCGGCATGGCCTCCGCCGGCGGGCAATGTGCGACGGCGATCGTCGCCGTCGCGGCGATGCCCTCGCCGTCGAGGTAGACCGGCTCCGCGAGCTCGTCGTTGATGCGGGCGGCGATGCTGGAGATGCTGGGCGTGTTCAGCGTGTTCACCAGCAGCACGCCGAACTCGTCGCCGTCGAACCGGGCGATCGTGGCGGTCTCGCCCTCGAACGCCTGGCGCAGCTTGGTCGCGACCGACCGCAGGAGCCGGTCGCCGACATCACGGCCCATGCCGTTGTTGATCGCCCGGAAACCGTCCAGGTCCACATGGAACACGGTCAGCCCGTCGACCCGCTGCTTGCCGCGCAGCGACTCCTCCAACAGGCCCAGGAAGCGGTGCCGGTTCTCCAGCCCGGTGAGGACGTCGTGGGTGGCCTGGAACTGGAGCTGCCCCTCGAGGAAGTGTTTGTCCGACACGTCCTCCGCGGAGGTCACGTAGTAGCGCGGAGTGCCGTCGTGGTCGCGCAGCACCGAGGCGGACAGGAAGACCAGTGCCTCCTCGCCGTCCGCGCGCAGCAGCCGGCGCCGCTCGCGGAACGGCAGCGCGCCCTCCTCGAGCAGCACCTGATAGCGCTGCCGCAGGTACTCGGCGTCGTCCGGGTGGAAGATGTCCTCCAGCCGCTCGGCCTTCAGCCGGCCGCGGCGGTGGGCCAGGAGGTCGGCGAGCGCCCGGTTCGTGCGGATCAGCGCACCGCCCAGGTCGGTGATCGCCATGCCGACCGAGGACGAGGAGAAGATCTCCTCGAACCGTGCCTCACTCGCCTGCAACGCGCGCTCGGCGCTCTCCCGCGCGTGGATGAGGGCGCGCGTGAGGCCCTCCTGCTCGTCGAACAACCGCCGGCGCATGGCCTCGCCGAACCCGCGCGCCATCGCGCTGAGCAGCTGGACGAGCCGGTCCGCGGCCTCGTCCACACCTGCCCGCCCGGACAGCTCCGGCATCCGCCTGCCCAGCACGTCGACCGACTGCTCGACGCACTCGGGACTCGTCAAACCCAGTCCCACCAACCGCTGCGCGACCTCGGCGGCGGGCTCCACGGTGAACGGCACGGCCCGCCACGCACGGACGAGGTCGTCGAGCGCGATCATGAGCTCGCGCTCGATCTCGTCCCGGGACCGCGCTATGTAGATGGTCTGAGCCAGCGCTTCCGCCCACTCATCTACCAGGTCAGACCGATCCACCGGAGCCATCCATTGGCCAAGTCATTTCGAGTCGTCCCTCTCCGGTGACGCCGCCGGTTGACGTTACCAGCGACATCCAAAGGCACTCTGCGCCCAAACGGGCACCGAGTGCCATCGCACGGTCCACTCTAGGTGTTCACAACTGGGCCGTTCGGGTGAACTACGGCGAGTACCGCGGCCTGCTCGCACAGTCGCCTATCTTGATCGGTCAGGACGCGGATTCCCGCTCGTGTCAACGATTCCGCGAGTCTCCTACGATGTGCTCCGGCCGGACCGGCACCCGGGAAAGCGCGATCCCGGTGGCCGCGCGGATCGCGGCGACGATCGCGGGGGTCGAGGACAGCGTCGGCGGCTCGCCGACCCCGCGAAGTCCGTACGGGGCATGGGGATCCGCGCGCTCCAGGACGTCGATCGGCATCGGCGGCATGTCCAGCACGGTCGGGATCAGGTAGTCGGTGAACGAGGGGTTGCGCACCATCCCGTCGACGACCTGGATCTCCTCCATCACGGCGAGCCCGAGCCCCTGCGCGGAGCCGCCCTGGATCTGGCCGAGCACCGCGTCGGGGTTCATCGCGCGGCCGACGTCCTGCGCGCAGGCCAGCTCCACCACCCGCACGAGGCCGAGCTCGACGTCCACGTCGACCACCGCCCGGTGCGCGGCGAACGCGTACTGCACGTGTGCGAAACCCTGTCCCGTCAACGGATCCACTGGCTCGGTCGGCCGGTGCCGCCACTCGACGGTCCGCTCCACGACCTGCCCGCCGAGCACCTCGACGAGGTCCGCCAGCACCTCCTGCGAGTCGGACACGACCTTCCCGCCGGCGAGCCCGACGGCCGCGATGCCCAGCCGGGCGGCGGCCATCGACAGCACCTCGTCGCGCACCTCGCCGCACGCGGCCCGCACCGCGCCACCCGTGACATAGCTCTGCCGCGACGCCGAGCTCGACCCCGAGCTGCCGACGCTCGTGTCGGACGGCTGGATCACCACGCGCTGCACGCCGAGCTCGGTACGGGCGATCTGCGCCTGCAACGTGACGAGCCCCTGGCCGACCTCCGCCGCCGCGGTGTGCACCGACACGACCGGCTCGCCGCCGATCACCTCGAGGCGCACGCGGGCGGTCGAGTAGTCGTCGAAACCCTCGGAGAAGCCGACGTTCTTGATGCCGACGCCGTACCCGACGCCGCGCACCACGCCCTCGCCATGGGTCGTGTTCGACACCCCGCCCGGCAGCTCGCGCAGGTCACGGGCTCCGGCGGGCTCGGGCGGCAGCGGCCTGTCCCGCACGAGCGTGAGCAGCTCCGCGACCGGCGCCGCGGAGTCGACGACCTGGCCGGTCGGCATGACCGAGCCCTGCTCGACGGCGTTGCGGATTCGCACCTCGACCGGGTGCACACCGAGCGCCTCGGCGAGCTTGTCCAGCTGCGACTCGTAGGCGAAGCACGCCTGCACCGCGCCGAACCCACGCATCGCGCCGCATGGCGGGTTGTTGGTGTAGACGCCATAGCAGTCGATGTGCACGTTCGGCACCCGGTAGGGCCCGGCGCCGAGCGTGGCCGCGTTGCCGGCGACCGCCTGGGTCGTCGACGCGTACGCGCCGCCGTCGAGGACGATCTCCGCCCGCACGTACACGAGGTCGCCCTCGCGCGTGGCGCCGTGCTCGTAGCGCAGCACGGCCGGGTGCCGGTGCACGTGGCCGAAGAACGACTCCTCCCGGCCGTAGACGATCTTCACGGGCTTGCCGGTACGCAGCGCCAGCAGGCACGCGTGCACCTGCATCGACAAGTCCTCGCGCGCGCCGAAGGCCCCGCCCACCCCGGCGAGGTGCAGGCGCACCTTCTCCGCGGGCATGCCGAGCGCGTGGGCCACCTGCCGCTGGTCCGCGTGCAGCCACTGGGTGGCGATGAACAGGTCGACGCCGCCGTCCTCGGCCGGCACCGCCATGCCCGACTCCGGCCCGAGGAACGCCTGGTCCTGCATGCCGACCGTGTACTCGCCGCGGACCACCACCTCGGCGGTCGGCTCGGGGTCGCCGCACCGGATCCGCACGTGCCGCACGACGTTGCCGTCCGGGTGGGTCGGGTGCAGCACCGGCGCGTCGGCCCGCATCGCCGCCTCCGCGTCGGTGACCGGCTCGAGCACCTCGTAGTCCACGCGCACGCGCGCGGCCGCCCGGCGCGCGGTCTCCGGGTGGTCGGCGGCCACGATCGCGACCGGCTCTCCCTGGTAGCGCACGACGTTCTCGGCGAGCACGGGCTGGTCCGGGTGCTCGAGCCCGAAGATGTTGACCGGCACGTCCTCGTGGGTCAGCACCGCGTAGACGCCTGGCACGGCGAGCGCCGGCGTGGTGTCGATGCCGCGGATGCGGGCGTGCGGGTGCGGGCTGCGCAGCGTCGCGCCCCACAGCATGTCGTCGGACCACATGTCCGAGGAGTAGGCGAACTCGCCCTTCACCTTGAGCGTGCCATCCGGGCGCACCGGACTGTCGCCGACCACCCCGGTGGTGGACGTGAGCGTCTCCGTACTAGTCATCACTCCACCTCACTCCGCGAGTCCAACACTCCCGACCCGCGAGTCCAACACTCGCGACCCGCGAGTCCAACACTCGGGACGCCCGGAACGTTGGACTCACCGAACCGGAACGTTGGACTCGCGAACCGGAACGGGGGACTCGCGGGGTCATCGGGGGGCCTTCTTCAGCAACGCGGCGCTCGCCGCCCGCAACCCCGCCGCGGTGTCCACTTCGGACACCGTGCGGCAGGCGCCCTCCTCGACCACCGGCCGGCCACCGGCCAGCAGCAGCGCGACCGAGGGCAGCGCACCGAACACCAGCGCGGCCACCGGGTCGGCGATGCCGGCGTGCTCGACGCCGTCGATCCGCCACACCGCGAGGTCCGCGAGCTTGCCCGGCTCGAGCGAGCCCAGCTCGTCCTGCCGGCCGAGGCAGCGCGCGCCGCCCATCGTCGCGAGCCGCAGCGCGTCCCGGGCGGACAGCGACGCGGGCCCGCCGCGCAGCCGGGCGAGGTAGGCCGACTGGCGCAGCTCCACCCCGAGCCCACCGTCCTCATTGGACGCCGCGCCGTCCACGCCGAGACCGACCGGCGCGCCGGCAGCGAGCAGGTCGGCCACTCGCGCGGTGCCCGCACCCAGCCGCGCGTTGGACGTCGGGCAGTGCGCGACGCCGGTGCCGGTCGCGCCGAGCCGGGCCACCGCGCCGTCGGCGAAGTGGATGCCGTGCGCGAGCCACACGTCCTCGCCGAGCCAGCCGGTGCGCTCGGCGTACTCCATCGGCGTGCAGCCGAGCTCGGCGAGGCACTGCTCCTCCTCGTCGACGGTCTCGGCGAGGTGCGTGTGCAGGCGTACGCCCCGCGCCCGGGCCAGCTCCGCGGCCTGCGACATCAGCTCGGTGGTCACCGTGAACGGCGAGCACGGGCCGACCGCGACGCGCACGAACGACTCGCGCGCCGGGTCGTGGTAGCGGTCGATCGCCTCGGCGGTGGCGGCGAGCGCCTCGTCCCCGTCCTCCACGACCGAGTCCGGCGGCAGGCCGCCACGGGACTCACCGCGGTCCATCGAGCCGCGCACCGCGTGCAGCCGGACGCCGACCGCGCCGGCCGCCGCCACGATCGGGGCGAGCAGGTCGCCCGCGCCGCGCGGGAAGACGTAGTGGTGGTCGGCCACGGTGGTGCAGCCGGTCTTCGCCAGCCGCACCAGGCCGGCGAGCGCGGCAGCGTGGGTGATCTCGTCGTCGATGCCGGCCCACACCGGGTACAGCTCGACGAGCCACTCGAACAGCGTCGACTGCTGGGCCAGCCCACGGGTGGCCCACTGGTAGAGATGGTGGTGGGTGTTCACCAAGCCCGGCGTCACCAGGCAGCCGGTGGCGTCGACACGCCGGTCTACGTGCCGGTCGGCCTCGCCGGCCGGTGCGGGGCCGGCGCCGACCGCCTCGATCAGCCCGCCGTCCACGACCACGTGACCGGCCGCGTGCTCGGTGCCGGCCGCGTCCACGGTGGCGATCGCCGCGTTCTCGATGACGATCCTCATGCCCGGCCCTCGGCGTCCGCGCAGACACGGCTCGCGGCGAGCCGGACCGCGTCGAGGATCTTCTCGTACCCCGTGCAGCGGCACAGGTTGCCGGCGAGCGCCTCGCGGATCTCCGCGTCGCTCGCGTCCGGCTTGCGGTGGACGAGCTCGTGCGCGGCGACGACGAGCCCGGGCGTGCAGAACCCGCACTGCACCGCACCGGTCCGGACGAACGCCTCCTGCACCGGGTCGAGGTCCGCCTCGCTCGCCAGCCCCTCGACCGTGCGTACCGAGCGGCCCTCCGCCTGACCGGCCGCGACCAGGCACGCGCACACCGGGGTGCCGTCGAGGTAGACGGTGCAGGAGCCGCACTCCCCCTGCTCGCAGGCATTCTTCGAGCCGGGCAGGCCCAGCCGCTCGCGCAGCACGTACAGCAGGCTCTCGCCCGGCCACACGTCGTCGGCCGTCATCGACTCGCCGTTGACCTCCACGTTCAGCCGCACTAGTGCCCTCCGCCGGGAGTCCGTTGCGTAAGTCGGTGGATCCAGGTTTCTGCTGGCAAGGCACCGATTCGCCCTCGTACTGGACCGTACTCGGGCGAATCGGCAACGCCGCCAGCAGAAAGCTGGGCCAGCGAATTATCTGACAGACTCCCGGCGGAGGGCACTAGGTCCACCTCTCCCGGTCCTGCCAGGCCCAGCTCAGCGTGCGGCGGGCCAGCACGGCCAGCGCGTGGCGCCGGTAGGCCGCGCTGCCGCGCACGTCGTCGATCGGCTGCGCGGCGGCCGCGACCAGCTCGCCGAACTCCCGGGACACGTCCTTCGGCAACGGTTCCGGGCTCTCCCACGCCAGCACCTCGGCCGCGTAGTCCGCCGCCGCCTCGGCCCGCAGCGGGACCGGCCCGGCCGAGCCGATGCCGGTGCCGACGCGGCGGGCGGCGAGGTCGAGCGACAGGCCGAACGAGCACACGGCGATCACCATCGCGTTGCGCGTGCCGACCTTCGCGAACTGCTGCGGCCCGGCCGCCCTCGGCACGGTGACCGCAGTGATCAGCTCGTCCTCGGCGAGCGCGGATCGCTTGGGGCCCAGGAAGAACTCGCCGATCGGGACCGTCCGGGTCCCCCGCGTCGAGGCGACCTCCACGGTGGCCGCCACGGTGAGCAGCGGCGGGTGCGCGTCGCCGGCCGGGGACGCCGAGCCGAGGTTGCCGCCGACCGTGCCGCGGTTGCGGATCTGTGGCGAGCCGACCGTCCGGCTGGCCATCGCGAGGCCGGGCAGGACGTCGGCCAGCTCGGTCTCGATGCGGGTGTAGGGCACCGTGGCACCGAGCCGGACGTGCCCGTTCTCCTCGGTCCACGTGCCGAGCTCGGCCACCCGGCCGAGGTCGAGCAGCGCGGGCGGGCGGCGCTTGTCGAAGTTCAGCTCGACCATGATGTCGGTGCCGCCCGCGATCGGCACCGCGCCGGGCGTCCGCTCCTTCATCGCGAGCGCCTCGTCGAGCGAGGCGGGCCTCAGGAAGTCCATGACATCACCACAGTCACCACCAGGCCAGCCCGGGTTCCGGCGCGTCGTCACGCAGCACGGTGCCCTCGATCAGCCCGTACGGGCGATCCGCCGCGAAGAACACCTCGCCCGGATTGTCCAGCTCGAACGGGCCCAGGTCGACCAGGAAGTGGTGCTTGTTCGGCAGCGACAGGCGAACCTCGACCAGCTCGTCACGGCGGCGCAGCACGCGCTCGCCCATCGCGTGCAGGGTCTGCTGCAACGACCGCGAGTGGGTGTCGGCGAACGCCTCGAGCAGGTGCATGTGCGCGCCGCGGAACGACTCTGCCCAGTTCGAGTCGGTGCCGACGTGGCGCCACCGGGCGGACACGGCCGTGGCGAGGATCCGGTCGTTCGTCTCGGCCAGCGTCGTGTACCGGTCGCGGTGGAAGCCGTGAAACTCCGAGCCGGTCGTGTTGAGCAGCGTGACGTCCTCGACCCCGGACACCACCCAGGCGGACGTGCCGTCGTAGGTGACCGTGGCCGTCCGGGTGCCGGCGGCCCGGGCGAACGAGTGGTGCGCGGGCCGCGGATCCTCGGGCCAGCCGACCGTGAGGCGCTCCCAGCGGTACATCTCCAGGTGCACCCGGGCGCGTGTGATCGTCGGCGTGCCGTCGACGAAGTGGCGGGCGAGCCGCAGCCCGAACTCCTCGGGCTCGCCGACCCCGTCGCGGGCGAACGCGTAGACGGTGTTCTTCTGCGTGTCGGTGGGCAGCACGCCGGAGTTGTCGCCGGTCAGATGTGTCGCCGCGAGGTCGCCGGCGAGTGAGGTGCTGACGTTGAGGTCGGTGATCGAGTGCTGGCCGTCCCCGCGGTCCACCCGAACGAGGCGCGTCTCCGCCTTGCCGTACTGGTTGGCCCCGAGCTTGATCTCCATCAACTCCCCCGGTAGGTCGAGTAGCCGAACGGGCTGAGCAGCAGCGGCACGTGGTAGTGCTCGGCCGGGTCCGCGATCCGGAAGGCCACCACGACCTCCGGGTAGAACGCGTCCGGGCCCAGGTAGTCCCCGGTGCCGAACACGAGCCGGTACACGCCGGGCGCCTCGACGCCCCAGCCGGTGATCCGCCCGTCGGCGTCGGTGCAGCCGTCGTCGACGTGCTGCCAGCGGCCCGCGCCGCGGGCCTCGAGCCGCACGGGCACGTCCGCCGCGGGCCGCCCGACGCCCGTGTCGAGCACATGGGTGGACAAACTCACGATGTGAAAGCCTTCCCGAGTCGCAGGTCCACGATCTTGGTGAGCTCCGCGCGCACCACGTCCCGCTCGGTCGCGGGGTCGTTGCCGAGCCGCTCACGCATCGCACGCAGCATCGCCTCACCGGACAGGCCGGTCGCGCAGATCAGGAACACGTGCCCGAACCGCTCCTCGTAGGCGACGTTGCCGGCGACGAGGTCCTCCTGGGTCCGCTCGCTCGCCCCGGCGGCCCCCGCCTGCTCGGCCCGCGACCAGGCGGCCTCCTGGCCCGCCCCGGCCGCGCGCTCCCCGATTCGCGGGTGTGCCGCGAGCGCCTCCCCGATGTCGGCCCAGCTCAGCTCGTCGAGCACGGCGTGCGAAACCCGCCGCAGGCCGGCGAGGTCGCGGTAGGGCCGGCGGGCGAGCAGCTCGTCGGCCCAGCGCCGAGACGCGCAGCAGGCGAGCAGCTCGCGCTCGGCCTCCGCGGCCTCGGCGACGTTGAGCCGGTCGAGCGGGGTTACGTCGGGCATCCCCGGAACTCTACTGACCGGACCCGGCCGGCGAGAGCCTGGAAGGACGCCATACTGACGTTCGACGTCCGGAAGGCGTCCATCCACGCACTCCACCACCCGATGAGGTGAGCCGATTGGTCCAGGCCGGGCGCATCGACCGCGACCGGGTAGCCGCGATCCTCGACGAGCGGATCGACTGGCGGTTCAAGGGACTTCCGACCACTGCGCAGGGCATGACCATCGGTGCCGCCCGCGAGGCCGGGCTGCGCCTGTCCGGGTTCCTGCCGCCGCTGCTGGTGCTGGACGCGGAGGCGCTCGAGCACAACCTCGCCGCGATGGCCGAGTTCTGCGCCACCCACGGGTTCGCGTTCGCGCCGCACGGCAAGACCACCATGGCGCCGCAGCTCTACGCCCGGCAGTTCGACCACGGCGCGTGGGGCCAGACCGCCGCGAACGCGAGCCAACTGCGGGTCTACCGCGCGTTCGGGGTGAGCCCGGTGATCCTCGCCAACGAGCTCGTCGACCCGGCTTCGCTGGCCTGGCTCGCCGGCGAGCTCGACCGCGACCCCGGCTTCCGGTGCTGCTGCTGGGTCGACTCGACGCGCGGGGTGGACCTGATGACCGAGGGCCTGCGCGGGGTCTCCCGGCCCGTCGACGTGCTGGTCGAGGTCGGCACCGCGCACGGGCGGACCGGCGTGCGTGACCTCGCCACCGGGATCGAGGTGGCCGAGGCGGTGTCGGCGTCGCCCGCGCTGCGGCTCGTGGGCGTGGGCGGCTACGAGGGCGCGGTCACGTACGAGGCCACGCCCGAGGCGCTCGCCGCGGTGCACGGCTACCTCACCGACCTGCGCGCGCTCGTGCTCGAACTGGCCGCGCGGGGGCACTTCGACGGCGTGGCCGAGGTGCTCGTGACCGCCGGCGGCAGCGCGCACTTCGACCAGGTCGCCGACGTGCTCGGCGCGGCGTGGCCGGACGGGCTGCCGGTGCTGCCCGTGCTGCGCAGCGGGGCCTACGTCACGCACGACTCGGGCATCTACGACCGTGTCTCCCCGCTGGGTGCCCACCCGCGCACCGGCGGGCCCACGCTGCGGCCGGCGCTGCGCGCGTGGGCGCAGGTGGTGTCGACCCCGGAGCCCGGCCTCGCGCTGCTGACCGCCGGGAAGCGGGACCTGCCCTACGACATCGAGCCGCCGATCCCCCAGGTGCTCCGCCGCGACGGGGTGACCCGGCCGCTCGACGCCACCGTGACCCGCCTGAACGACCAGCACGCGTACCTCACCTTCGAGGACACCGGCGGGGTGCGCGTCGGCGACTGGGTCGGGCTCGGCGTGTCCCACCCGTGCACCGCGTTCGACAAGTGGCAGCTGCTCCCCGTCGTCGGCCCGGACGGGGAGACCGTGGTCGACCTGATCCGCACCTACTTCTGATGGCCGGCCGCTGATGTCGGGCCTCTCCTTCCGGGGCGCGACGGTGGTCGACGGCACGGGCGCGCCCGGCTACCGCGCGGACGTGCTCGTCCGGGACGGACAGGTCGCGGCGATCGGGTCGGGCCTCGGCGGTGACCGGGTGGTCGACGCCGCGGGGCTCGTGCTTGCCCCCGGGTTCATCGACCTGCACGCGCACTCCGACATCCAGATCCTGGCGCGGCCCGACCACCTGGCGAAGGTGTCGCAGGGCGTGACGCTGGAGGTGCTCGGCCAGGACGGCCTGTCCTACGCGCCGGTCGACGACTCCACTATGGACACTCTGCGGGGCCAGCTCGCCGGCTGGAACGACGACCCACCCGGCTTCGCGTGGGACTGGCGCACCGTCGGCGAGTACCTCGACCGGCTCGACAGCGGCATCGCGTGCAACGCCGCGTACCTGGTGCCACAGGGCACGATCCGGATGCTCGCGGTGGGCTGGTCCGACCGGCCGGCGACGGAGTCCGAGCTGGACGCGATGCGCGCGCTCGTGGCGACCGGGCTGGCCGAGGGAGCGCTCGGCATGTCCTCCGGGCTGACCTACGCGCCGGGCATGTACGCCTCGACCGACGAGCTGGTGGCGTTGTGCGAGGTGGTCGCGGCGGGCGGTGGGTACTACAGCCCGCACCACCGCAGCTACGGGGCGGGCGCGCTGGCGGCGTACGCGGAGATGGTGGACGTGTCGCGGCGCTCGGGCTGCCCGCTGCACCTGGCACACGCCACGATGAACTACCCGGTCAACGCCGGCCGCGCCGGTGAGCTGCTGGCCGTGCTGGACGAGGCGACCGCCGGGGGCGTGGACGTCACGCTCGACAGCTACCCGTACCTGCCGGCCGCCACCTACCTGTCCGCGCTCCTGCCGAGCTGGGCGGCCGAGGGCGGTCCGGACGCGACGGTTACCCGTCTGTCCGATGTGGACGTTCGGGAGCGGGTTCGGGTCGATCTGGAGGAGCGCGGCTCGGACGGCAACCACGGTGTGCCGGTGGACTGGGCGAATGTCGAGATCAACGGCGTGCGCCTCGAGTCGCACCAGGGACTGGTCGGGCACAGCGTCGCCGAGTCCGCCCGCCGCGCGGGCCGGCCGCCGGCGGAGCTGTACTTCGACGTACTGGTCGCGGAGCGGCTCGGCACGTCGTGCCTGCTGCACGCCGGCGACGAGGACAACGTGCGGGCGATCATGCGCCATCCCGCGCACACCGGCGGCAGCGACGGCCTGCTGGTCGGCGCGCGCCCCCACCCGCGCGCGTGGGGAACGTTTCCGCGCTACCTCGGCCACTACGTGCGCGAGCTCGGCGTGCTCGGCCTGGAGGACTGCGTGGCGCACCTGACCGGCCGGGCCGCGCGGCGGCTGCGCCTCGCCGACCGCGGCCTGGTCCGCCCCGGGTACGCCGCCGACCTGGTCCTGTTCGACCCGGCCACGGTGGCCGACCGGGCAACGTACCCCGACCCGCGGCGGCCCGCGTCCGGTATCCCGTACGTTCTCGTCAACGGCGTGCCGGTGATCGACGACCACCGGCACACGGGAGCACTGCCCGGTCACTCGATCCGCGGTACGAGGGGGAACCATGGACCTGCTCGCTGAGCTGACCACCCGCCGGGCGCTGTGCGTCATCCGGGCGCCCGCGATCCCCGACCCCGTGGGCCTGGCCACGACGCTGGTCGAGGCGGGCCTCCCGATGGTCGAGTTCGCCTTCACCACGCCGGGCGCGCCCGCCCTGATGCTGCGTGCGTCCACAGTAGACGGACTGCTGCTGGGCGCCGGCACCGTGCTGACCGCCGCCGACGCGCGGGACGCGATCGCGGTCGGCGCGCGGTTCCTGCTGACGCCGGGACTGCGCCCGGAGGTCGTGGCGGAGGCGCGGCGCCAGAACGTGCCCGTGCTGCTGGGCGCGATGACCCCCACCGAGGTGGGGTCCGCGATCGACCTCGGCGCGACCGCGGTGAGGGTCTTTCCCGCGGCCCGGCTGGGCCCGGCCTACTTCGGCGATTTGCACGGCCCGTACCCGGGCACCCCGCTGGTCGCCACGGGCGGCATCACGACGGCGAACGCGGCGGACTACCTCGCGGCGGGCGCGCTCGCGGTGACCGCGGGCAGCGGCGTCCTGGGCCCGGAGCTCGCCACGGAGTCCCGCCTCACCGAGGTGGCCAAGCGAGCGCGGGAGTTCGTCGCCGCGGTCGACACCGTGCGATGACCGGTCCGGTTCCGGAAACCTGCCCGCTTCCGGACGAGAATTGGTTTAGACCTTGTGCGGAGTGCGGTCGAGCCCATAGCATCCGGATGCCCTGCCGCGCCGACCGAACCGCACCCGAGCGGTGCGGCAGGTGCCTCGGGCACCGGGAACCGCACGGGACGGATGCCGTCAGAGTCGGTATGAGTCGACGTGGCCGGCGCGGTGCGCTCACCGCGGGCATCGCCCTCGTGCTCACCGCACTCACGGTGAGTACGAGTTGTTCCGCCTCGCAAGGAGGAGAGGACACCGAGCCGGTCGCGGTACGGGAGGATCTCGCGTACTCGTGGCCGGCTCGCGGCGACCTGGCCGGCGACCGGGACTTCGTCACGGCGGCCGCCGAACGGCTCGACGACCCGAAACCACACCTGTTGTGGGCGGGCACGGACGTTCATCCGGACTCTGCCGGGCGGAGCATCGCCCTTTTCGTCGCAGACTCTCCCAAGTCGAAGAGTGGAGCCGACATCCAGATGGCTCACCTGCTCCAGGAGGTAACGCGGGACCGCGACGGCCGCTGGAGCACAGACGTCGGCGAACCGTTCGGGGATGAGCATGCGGCCATCCGGATCCCGGCCGGGCTGGCGAAGGGCTGGGCCGAGGGCGCGGAACGGCAGTTCCTGCTGCTACGCCACAAAGTGGGCCTCGTGTACCCGGTCACGCCCGCCATCGACGAGACCTGCCCGATCGTCGACGGTGTCGCCGTGTGTCCGGAAGGACTGCTCGCCTTCGGTGAAGGCAGTCCGGACGAGTACGCGCATCCCGCGCTGAGTGATCCACTACGCCGGTGGAGCGGAACCGCGGAACAGCTCGGCTCGCTCGTCGACGCCGTTCGGTACACCGGCGACCAGCCGGTCACCACGGCGGTGACCGACGCCCGGGGCCGGCTGCTGCTCGGGCCCGGACAACACCTGTACACCGTCACCCTGTCGCTGGGAAACCACGTTCTGGGTCGGTTCCGGCTGCCCGACGGGCGCGGCGGTGTCCTCGTCTTCATCCGGATCGTGGCGGTGACCGACGACGGATCGATCGAGCCGGGCGCGTGGACCTTGGCCTGGGTTCCCGACGACGGATCCCCCGCCGTGTTCGGCGAGAACAGCCAAGGCAGTGCTCCCGACGGGGGTCGAGGGATCGCGGCGGCCATACCACGCGCACTGTGGCGCCCGCTGATCATGGCGACGGCCGAGCACGACCGCACGCTGCGCACCCGGCCACGGTTGCCGGTCGTCGGCAACGAGATCATCGCCGAGCGGGGCGCGAAACCGGCCACCGGCTATCGCGTGACGGTGTTCGCCGGCGCGGCGCCGGTGACCGTCGAGTACGTCGACAGCGCCGGCAAGGTCGCCTTCACGAAGAGGATCGAGACTGCTCGGTGACCACGAGCCGCCGTGACCGGGTGGACCCGACCACGGCGGCACGGACACGCAAAGCGGCCGCTCGAGGCGGCTACTCGAAGGTCTCGCCCTTCTCCGCCTTCTCGACGAGCGAGGCCGGCGGCAGGAAGTGGTCACCGTAGCGCTCGGCGAGCTCGCGGGCCCGCGCCACGAAGCCGGGCAGGCCACCGTCGTACCCGTTGATGTACTGGATCACGCCACCGGTCCACGGCGGGAAGCCGATGCCCATGATCGACCCGATGTTGGCGTCCGGCACCGACCGCAGCACGCCCTCGTCGAAGCACTTCACGGTCTCGAGCGCCTCGGCGAAGAGCATCCGCTCCTTCATGTCCTCGAAGGGGATCTCGTGGCCCGGCTCGGTGCTGTGTTCATCTGTCGTCCTCCGGCCGAAGTGCTCCAGCAGTCCTGGCCACAACCGGGTCCGCTTGCCGTCCTCGCCGTACTCGTAGAAGCCGGCGCCGGCCGAGCGGCCCTTCCGGTCGAACTCCTCGACCATCCGGTCGATCAGCGGCTCCGACGCGTGCACGACCCACGTGCCGCCCGCCGCCTCGACGCCCGCCTTGGTCTCCCGGCGGATCTTCTGCGGGAGGGTCAGCGTCAGCTCGTCCATGAGCTGCAGCGGCGGCGCCGGGTAGCCGGCCTGCGAGCCCGCCTGCTCCACCGACGCCGGGTGCACGCCCTCGGCGACCATGGCGATCGCCTCGTTGATGAACGTACCGATCACCCGGCTGGTGAAGAAGCCCCGCGAGTCGTTGACCACGATCGGCGTCTTCTTGATCTGCTGGGCGACGTCGAACGCCCTGGCCAGCGCCGCGTCGCTGGTCCGCTCGCCGACGATGATCTCCAGCAGCGGCATCTTGTCCACCGGCGAGAAGAAGTGCAGGCCGATGAAGTCCTCCTGCCGCCGCACGCCCTCGGCGAGGCTCGTGATCGGCAGCGTCGAAGTGTTCGAGCCGAGCAGCGCGTCCGGCGCGACGACGTCCTCGATCTCCGCGAACACCTTGTGCTTGAGCTCGGGGCTCTCGAACACCGCCTCGATCACGAGATCACAGCCGGCGAGGTCCTCGGCCTGGTCCGTGGGGTGGATGCGGGCGAGGGTCTCGTCGGCCTTCTCCCGCGTGGTCTTCCCACGCGAGACGGCCTTCTCGAAGAGCTTGACCGAGTAGTCCTTGCCCTTCGCGGCCGCCTCGGCGGAGACGTCCTTGAGCACGACCTCCATGCCACCGCGGGCGCACACGTAGGCGATGCCCGCGCCCATCATGCCGGCGCCGAGCACGCCGACCTTGCGGGCGGCGTACTTCTCGAAGCCGTCCGGCCGCGAGCCACCGGAGTTGATGTGCTGCAGGTCGAAGAAGAACGCCTTGATCATGTTCTTCGCGACCTGACCGGAGAGCAGCTCGACCAGGTACCGGGACTCGATCACCAGCGCGGTGTCGATGTCGACCTGCGCGCCCTCGACCGCCGCGGCCAGGATCGCCCGCGGGGCCGGCATGTTCGCGCCCTTGAGCTGTTTGCGCAGGTTCGCCGGGAACGCCGGCAGGTTGGCCGCGAACCTCGGGTTCGACGGCGACCCGCCCGGGATCTTGTATCCCTCGGCGTCCCACGGCTGCACCGCCGTCGGGTTGGCCTTGATCCACTCCTTGGCCTTCGGCAGCAGCTCGTCCACAGTGGACACGAGTTCGTGCACGAGGCCGATCTCGAGTGCCTTGGCCGGCTTGTGCCGCTGGCCCTGCAGCAGCACGTTCAGCAGCGCGTTCTGGAGGCCCAGCAGCCGCACGGTGCGGGTGACGCCGCCACCGCCGGGCAGCAGGCCGAGGGTGACCTCGGGCAGGCCGATCTGCGAGCCCTTGACGTCCGCGGCGATCCGGTGGTGGCACGCGAGCGCGATCTCCAGGCCACCGCCGAGCGCGGCGCCGTTGATCGCGGCCACGACCGGCTTGCCCAGCGTCTCCAGCTTGCGCAGCTGCGCCTTGATGCCGGAGATGAACTCGAAGCCGTCCTTGGCGTCCTCGGGCTTCGCCTCGATCATGTCCTTGAGGTCGCCGCCCGCGAAGAACGTCTTCTTGGCGGAGGTGATCACCACGCCGGTGATGGCGTCCTTCTCCGCCTCCAGCCGGCCCACGGCCGCCGCCATCGACTCCGCGTACGCGCGGTTCATCGTGTTCGCCGACTGGCTCGGGTCGTCCATCGTCAGCACGACGATCCCGTCCGCGTCCCGCTCCCAGCGGATGGTGTTGGTATCAGTCATTGAGGTGTCGTTTCCTTCAGTGTTGATGGTTCGACCCTGCAAGCAGGTCTCACACGCGCTCGATGAGGGTCGCGACGCCCATGCCGCCGCCGATGCACAGGGTCACCAGGGCGCGGCGGGCCTCGCGGCGCTCCAGTTCGTCGACCATCGTGCCGAGGATCATCGCGCCGGTGGCACCGAGCGGGTGACCCATGGCGATCGCGCCGCCGTTGACGTTCAGCTTGTCGCTGGGGATGTTCAGCTTCCGCTGGTAGTTCAGCACGACCGAGGCGAAGGCCTCGTTCAGCTCGAACAGGTCGATGTCCTCGACGGTCAGCCCGGCGCGCGCGAGCAGCTTCTCGGTGGCCGGGATCGGGCCGGTGAGCATGATCGTGGAGTCGGCACCGGAGGTCGCGGTGGCCACGATGCGCGCCCGCGGGGTCAGCCCCATCGCGGTGCCGGCCTCCTCGCTCGCCACCAGCACGAGCCCGGCGCCGTCGACGATGCCGGACGAGTTGCCGGCCGAGTGCACGTGGTCGATCTTCTCCACGTGGTGGTATTTCTGCAGCGCCACCGCGTCGAAGCCGCCCATGTCACCGATCGCGGCGAACGAGGCCGGCAGCGCGCCCAGGGTCTCCACAGTGGACTCGGGCCGCATGTGCTCGTCGTGGTCCAGGATCGTGAGCCCGTTCTGGTCGACCACCGGGATGACCGACTTCGCGAAGTAGCCGTTGCTCCACGCCCTGGCCGCCCGCTGCTGGGACTGGACGGCGTAGGTGTCGACGTCCTCGCGGGAGAAGCCCTCGATCGTGGCGATCAGGTCGGCCCCGACGCCCTGCGGCACGAAGTAGGTGTCGTACGCGGTGGCCGGGTCCATCGCCCAGGCGCCGCCGTCGGAGCCCATGGCCACCCGGGACATCGACTCGACGCCGCCGCCGACGACGACCTCGTCCCAGCCGGCGCGCACCTTCTGCGCGGCGATGTTGACCGCCTCGAGACCCGAGGCGCAGAAGCGGTTGAGCTGGACGCCGCCGACGGTGTCGGGCAGGCCGGCCGCGATCGCGGCGGTCTTGGCGATGTCGCTGCCCTGGTCGCCGATCGGCGTCACGACGCCGAGCAGCAGATCGGACACCCGGTCTGCGTCCAGGGTGGGGTTGCGTTTGAGCAACTCGTCGATGAGTCCCACGACGAGCGAGATCGGCTTTGTTCCATGCAGTGATCCGGTCTTCTTGCCGCGACCGCGCGGCGTCCGGATCGCGTCGTAGACGAAGGCTTCGGTAGGCACGCTCAGGGTCCTCTCGAGTGCTAATCCTCATTAACATCGTGGCACCGGATCCGCCGTTGTCAATGACCGGGTGGTGTAGCCCACGCCACCAGGTCATCTGTCTAATCGCCATTCACTTACGAGCCTGCATTGGCTGATTGCCAACAGCTTTGACCTGGTTTACCGTCGCTAGTGACGCTTCACGTAAGGAGGACGCGTGACGGTCCGGCGGCTGCGCAACCGGAAGGCTCAACTGGCCGACGCGGCCGCGGAGCTGTTCCGCAAGCACGGCTACCACCAGGTGAGCGTCCACGACATCGCCGCCGCCGCGGGGGTCACCGGGCCCGCGGTGTACCGGCACTTCCGCGGCAAGCAGGACATCCTCGCGCATGTTCTGCTGTCGGGCATGGACGTGTTCGGCCTGGTCACCGAGGAGGCCCTGGCCGAGCCCGGCAGCCCCGCCGAGCAGCTCGACGGGCTGCTGCGCGCGGTCGCCGCCCTGGCCGTGGACCGGCGCGAGGTCACCGCGCTCTGGCGCTGGGAGGGCCGGCACCTGGACCGGGCCGACCAGGCCAAGATCCGCCACCGGGGCGGCGAGCTGATGGCCCAGTGGGGCATCGCGCTGCGCGACGCCCGCCCGGAGCTGTCGACGGCCGACGCCGAGCTGCTGTGCTGGGCGGCGCTGTCGGTGTTCGGCAGCGTGTCGGTGCACCACGTGAGCCTGCCGCGGCGCCGGTTCGAGGCCTGCCTGTCCGAGCTGGCGGCCGCCGTGCTGGCGTGGGGCCCACCCACCGGCGGCCCCGCCGAGCCGGCGCCGCCGCGCCCGGCCGCGACCACCTCCGTGAGCGGGAGCGAGGGAGCGTTCGCCGGCTGGACTGACGAGCAGCGCAGTCGTGAGGAACGAACGACGAGCAGCGCAGGAGGGACGCCGGCGAGTCAGCGACCGAGCGCAGCGAACCGACTAGCACCGTCGCGCCGCGAGGAGCTGCTGTCCGCGGCCACCCGGCTGTTCGGCGACCGCGGCTTCCACGCGGTGAGCATGGAGGACATCGGCGCGGCGGCGGGGATCGCGGGACCGAGCATCTACCGCTACTTCCCCGGCAAGTCGGCGATCCTGGTCGCCGCCGGATACCGGATGGCCGACCGGCTCGCCCGCAGCGCCGACACCGCGATCGGCGAGGGGGGCGACCCCCGCGACCGGCTGACCCGGCTCGTGTCGTCCTATGTGGACATCCTGCTGGCGTCGGAAAGCCTGATGGCGACGTTCGTGAGCGAGCTGGACAACCTGCCCGACCCGGACCGCAAGGAGCTCGTGCGCGTGCAGCGGTCCTATGTGGCCCAGTGGACCGGGCAGCTGCGCACCCTCGCCCCCGAGCTGTCCGAACCGGAGGCGCGGATCACCGTGCACGCCGCGCTGACGATCGTCAACGACCTCGCCCGAACGCCGCGGATCGCGGCCCGACCAGGAATCGCCGCCGAGCTGGCCGAGCTCGCGGTGACCGTGCTGGAGGCCAGGAAGTAGGTGCGTCATGTCCGCCACGCCGACCGACGTCATCGACAGGTGGTTGCTCAACAAGAGGTGGACGCCCCGGGACCTCTCCGCGCCGCCGGCGGGCAGTGACCTCCGGCCGGTCAGCGGCGACCGCGGGCTGCCGCTGCTGGGCCACAGCCTGGAGATGCTCCGGCTCGGCGTCCGGTACGGGCTGCGGCGCTACGAGACCCACGGCCCCATCTCCTGGGTGCGGGCATTCGGCATCACGGTCGTGTCCGCGGCCGGGCCCGAGGCGGCGCAGGTCGTGCTGGCGAACAAGGACAAGGCGTACTCCCAGCAGGGCTGGACCTACTTCATCGGCCCGTTCTTCAACCGCGGCCTGATGCTGCTGGACTTCGACGAGCACC